>JAITOP010000097.1 GCA_031289895.1 Prevotellaceae bacterium | reverse complement strand
ACTGGCTTTATCATTTTGTTACAGATTACAAATCATTATATTCCAACATTAGGATTGCAAATCCGAATGAACGGAAAAAATGTAAATTTAGTCTAACTTATAACGAATGTAAATTTATTACGGTCAAACTTTGAACTTGGGCGAAATCTTTCTCATTATTAGTAATAAGGGTTAAGTTATGTGATAACGCGGTGGCAGCAATCAGAGCATCGGGCAACTTTATTTTGTAATTTTTACGTAAGTCAATGCAATTTTGAATGATAAGCCTGTCAGTTTCAATAATGTCTGCTAATGATATAAACTCTTCCGACGATTTGGTAATATCTTTATAACCAAGATATTCAATCAGTGTTATAAATGAAACAATAAAATTCTCGTCTATCACTTTTTTCAGAAAATCCATTCCTTTTTTTGATAAACGATTCATTTGCGCATCAATCAGCACATTGGTATCTATCAAATATTTCTGTCCCATTCCAAACGTGAATCAGTTATATATTTCTGAAATTTTTCGCCTTCAGAAACGCTTAATGTACCGAAAAAATCCGAAGGTTTCTTCTCATTTGTCTCTTTATTTTCCAAAAATTCATCGGTGGAATAGAGTAGCACTTCAACTTTTTTACCTATATAATGCGCAGGAATGGTCAAAGAATAAGTGCTTTTACGCGGAGTTATAACTATTTTCAACATATCTGTCTGTTTTTTTTAATCACCATACAAAGATACAACTTTGAATTTAAACTGCAAAATAAATGCGTGTAAACCAAAATGTCTGAACTCCCGTCCTGCAGGATTTGTAATCCTGCGGCACGGAGTATAAGGATTTGTAATCCGAAAAAAAATACATTGGCTTTATGATTTTGTTGCGGATTACAAATACGAATGAACGAAAATCTTGGCAATCATGATAATCTTATTAAAATCATGGTTCAGACATTTTGCAAATCCGAATGAACGGAAAAAATTAGTGGCAATTAGTGAAATTCGTGGCAAAAAAATTAGCATCTCAAAAAAAGTCTATCCGCAAAATCAGACAACGAAAAAATAAAAAAACAATTATCTTTGCAAAAAAAATATAAAAAACAAACAAATGAATTTAGACGAAAAATATTTTTATATTCCCGATGCAACAGATAATGTGGCATTTATAACCGAACAACTTTTTCGGCAACAAACCAAAGAATGGCAAACAGCAGCAATTAATTACGAAGGATTAAAAAACGTGCGTGTTCGTGATTTGAATATCAACGGAATACGTTTTTGTATTCAATACAATCCTGAACGAATTCGCTCGTCAGCCGCCAAAGTTGATGCCAAATCAATAAGCGAGCGCAAATGCTTTCTTTGTCCCGCCAATCTTCCGCCCGAACAAAAGGCTATTCCTGCGTTTGATGATTTTTTGATTCTTGTAAATCCGTTTCCTATTTTTTCAAAACATCTTACAATTTCAAAAACAGCGCATACCGACCAGCGAATTGCTGCAAACGCAGGCTCAATGCTCGATTTTGCAGCAACACTTACCGATTATGTCATTTTTTACAACGGTCCGAAATGCGGCGCGTCTGCTCCCGACCATTTACATTTTCAGGCTGGAAAAAAAGGATTTCTTCCTGTCGAAAAAGAATTTGTTGAGATGAAAAACCGTTGGAAAACAAGCAAATACAAAAGCGTAGAAATAAGTTTTGCCGACAATTATCTGCGCCGGATGATAACGCTGCAAGCTAACAACAGAAACGATTTGCTCGAAACATTTGCAAAAATATACGACACGCTCGCTCAACTGCAACCTAACGAAACAGAACCAATGCTAAATATTCTGTGCTATGCCGACGAAAATGCGTGGACAATACACATTTTTCCACGAATAAAACATCGACCTTCGCAATTTTTTGCCGAAAACGATGCTCAACTTTTAATAAGTCCCGCATCTGTTGACTTTGGCGGCGTTTTCATCACTCCGCGCCTCGAAGATTTTGAAAAATTAAATGCCGAAGATATTATTGATATTTTTAATCAGATAACAATAAGCGAAAAAGAGTTTTTTGAATTAAAAATTAATAATTAAAAATTAAGAATTAAAGCACACAAAATCAATTACGAATTACGATTTTTTTGTTGATTTGTTGATTTGTTTTTTGTTGATTTGAATAAGCACACAGATAAAATCAATTACGAATTACGAAACATAAAATTAATTACGAATTACGAAAATTACGAATTACGAATTTTGTGGAATAAAACTTTTATATATTCGTGTTAAAAAAACATAAAACCATTGAATATCAAATAATTATTAATTTTTAATTCTTAATTCTTAATTGATTTCGTAATTTTTAATTTTTAATTTTTAATTTTTAATTTTTAATTAACTTTGTAATTATATTTATAAATTTTTAATGATGATTGATGCAATAGAAGTACGAAAAAATTTTCCTATTTTGAGTACAACGGTTCACGGAAATCCTTTGATATATCTTGATAACGCAGCTACAACGCAAAAGCCCGAATGTGTAATTCAAACTATTGATGAATTATATCGCACAAGCAATGCGAATATTCATCGCGGCGTTCATTTTTTGAGCGAACAATGTACACAAAAATACGAAACAGCGCGTGAAACAGTGCGCAAATTTATAAATGCCGAAAAAACATCTGAAATTATTTTTACGGCAGGAACAACAGGCTCTATAAATCTGGTTGCCACTTCGTTTGGCGAACGTTTTGTGTCTGTCGGCGACGAAATTATTATAAGCGAAATGGAACACCATTCAAACATTGTTCCATGGCAATTGCTGTGCGAGCGAAAAGGCGCAACACTTAAAATAATTCCGTTTGACGATAAAGGCATTTTGCGTATAGATTTACTTGATTCACTGATAAATGAACACACAAAAATAATTGCCCTTACTCACGTTTCCAACGTTTTGGGAACAATAAATCCTGTTAAAGAAATTATTGCAAAAGCACATTCCCGCAATATTCCTGTGCTTATCGACGGAGCGCAGGCAACGCCTCACGGAGATGTTGATGTGCAAGATTTGGATTGCGATTTTTACGCCTTTTCGGGACACAAAATTTATGCTCCCACAGGAATCGGCGTACTTTACGGAAAAGAAAAATTGCTTGAGCAAATGCCTCCGTATCAAGGCGGTGGCGATATGATTTCGACTGTAACTTTCGAAAAAACAACTTATGCCCAACTTCCTCTGAAATTTGAAGCCGGAACGCTCAATTTTATTGATGCCATTGCACTTGGCGCGGCTATCGAATATGTAAACGCGACTGGAAAACAAAATATCATAGAATACGAACAAAAATTGCTTGACTATGCAACAAAAAAACTTTCGGCTATCGAAGGGTTGAAAATATTTGGCGAAGCCGACAAAAAAGTTGCTCTTATTTCGTTTCTTTTAAAAGATATTCACCATCTCGACACAGGAATGATTTTAGACAAAAAAGGAATTGCTGTGCGCACCGGAACTCTTTGTACAGAGCCACTTTTGACGCATTTCGGTAAAACCGGATTTGTAAGAGCATCATTCGCTTTTTACAATACTTTTGATGAAATTGATACTTTGGCAAAAAATCTTGAAAAAATATTATTAATGTTTAATTAAAACATATTCAACAAAATGACTATCAACGAAATACAAGAACAAATAATAGAAGAATTTTCGGCTTTCACCGATTGGATGGATAAATACGAATATCTTATCGAACTTGGAAAAAACCTTCCGCTAATCGACGAAAAAAGCAAAACCGAACAATGCCTGATAAGAGGTTGCCAATCGCGCGTATGGATTGATGCCGAGTATGTTAACGGAAAAATTATTTACAAAGCCGACAGCGATGCCATCATTACGAAAGGCATAATTTCGCTGCTGATTCGCGTAATGTCCGACCACGAACCCGCCGAAATAAAAAATGCCGATTTGTTTTTTATTGAAAAAACAGGTCTGCACGAAAACCTCTCGCCCACACGCGCAAACGGCTTACTTGCAATGATTAAACAAATGCGACTTTATGCCGCCGCCTTTGCACTAATTCACGAAAAAGAACTTATTTAGTATTTGGTATTTGGTATTTGGTATTCGGTAGTCGGTATTTAGTCGTTGGTATTGGAATATCAAAAGTGAAGAATTATTTGTTATTTATTGAATTATGAATGATGTAGTTTGGAAACAACCTGAACGGGGAATTAATTAAAAATATTATGATATATAATGTCCCCCAAAATTCGGACAGCAAGTTAACCCACATTGCACCCAATCAAGGCGAAAAATGCTTATAATCAAAACATTCCATTTTCAAAAATTCCGATTTGAGCACTACAAATTTTCGTTTTGTGAAGGGTTGCGATTTGTAGTTTAGCTTGTTGTAAATTGCCTGCACTTTTTCATTCGGGTCGCTGCATCGGCGG
>JAITOP010000083.1 GCA_031289895.1 Prevotellaceae bacterium | reverse complement strand
GCAGGAACTGTTGCCGTAGATAAATTTCCACTCGAAAATACACATCCCACGCTCATAGAAAAAATGATTTACGAAGGCAAAATTTTATACTTCAAACAAAAATTATGCCCTCGCACAACCGACAACGATTTGTTCGGATTTACCAACAGCAACGCCGAATTTTGTAAAAACAACGAAAAACAAATGTGGTTATACCTTGTCGAAAACAAACTTTTGTATTCCGACAATTACACCGTGATTACAAAATTTACCGAAGACGCGCCATTTACTTACGATTTTTCGCAAGAATCGCCCGGAAAAGCAGCAAACTGGCTCGGATTCAAAATAATCGAAAAATATGTAAGCAACACCAACACAAGCCTCTCCCAACTTATGAGTGAAACCAATTATGAAAAAATTTTGAGAGAAGCCAAATATAATCCGAAAAATTAAAAGAAATATCAATTACGAATTACGAAAATTACGAATTACGGCAGCGGAATATCACATCATTGCGAGGAGGAACTACGAAACAATCCGGATGGAATGTTAAAACACCGGATAGCTTAGCTATGCCCGCAATGACGAAGGGATAGTGGTTAGTGATTAATGATCAGTGGTTAATAACGACCAGCGACTAAATACCAACGACCAAATACTAAATACGTGAATACCTGAATACTGAATACGTGAATACTGAATACGTGAATACCGAATACCCTTATTTAAAGATATTATTCGTACATTTGTGCAAATTTTAATTTTATTATAGTATGAAAACTGTACAAGTGTATGATGATATTTACGTAATAAGCGTAAACGACCGACGAAAACAACTTTTTGAAAATATGTGGCCTCTGCCTTGCGGTATTGCTTACAACTGTTATATTGTTGATGACGAAAAAACAGCCTTGCTCGATACCGTAGAACTCGGCAGTACAAACAATTTTATGGCATACATAAATGATGTTTTAAAAGGCAAAAAACTTGATTATTTAATAATCAACCACATGGAGCCTGACCATTCGGGCGAAATACAAAATGTTGTGGCGCGGTATCCCGACGTGAAAATTGTTGGTAACAAACTCACATTTAAAATATTGAAATCATATTTTAACTTATCTGAAAATTTAATTGAAGTAGCCGATGGCGACGAAATAAATCTCGGAAAGCATAATCTTAAATTTATTACAACAACAATGGTGCATTGGCCTGAGTCGATGATGGCTTACGATACGGAAAGTCAAATTTTGTTTTCACAGGATGCTTTCGGCTGTTTCGGAACTTTGGACGGCGCAATATTTGACGATGAGGCTAATTTCGATTTTTACGAAGACGAAATGCGGCGTTATTATTCCAATGTTGTAGGAAAATACAGCGCGATGGTGCAAAAGGCATTTGTCAAATTACAAGGCATTTCGGTAAAATCTATTTGCCCGATTCATGGACTCATTTGGCGTAAAAATCCTGCCAAAGCGATGGAACTTTACAACAAATGGAGCAATTACGAAACCGAAAAAGGAGTTTTAATATTGTTTGCGTCAATGTACGGAAATACCGAACAAATTGCTGATTATGTGGCGCGTATAATTTCAGAAAACGGTGTAAAAAATATTCGCATTTACGATGTTTCCAAAACTCATGTTTCGTATCTTATGAGCGAGGCGTGGAAATACAAAACCATTGTACTCGGCTCGTGCGCCTACAACGGCGAAATGCATCCTATGATGGAAATATTTTGTCGTGAAATGGAACATTACGCATTAAAAAACCGCGCTCTTGCTCTGTTCGGAACTTGCAGCTGGGGCGGCGGCGGACTTAAAAGTCTGCAAAAATTCGCCGCAAATATCGGTTGGGAACAAATTGCCGAACCCGTTGAAGTTAAAGGAATACCCGATAACGAAAAATTTGCTTGCTTTGATAATTTTGCAAAATCAATAGCCGATTATTGCAATAAATAAATTAAATTATGAAAAAAAATATTCTGTTTTTTGTTTTTGCACTTTCGTTTTGCACGATGCAAGCGCAGCAAAAACCGCAACGTTTTACCGAAACCGCAGATGTTTACAAAACATTTGACACCACCCGTTTACGCCGTATCGACAGTGCTTATCAGCGATTGATAAATGAAGGATTATTGCCCAATGCCGTTACTTTTGTTGCCCACAAAGGAAATATTATACATTATAAATCTTTCGGCTGGCGCGATATTGATGCAAAAATTCCGTGCAGACGCGATGATATTTTCAGAATGGCATCGCAAACCAAAGCTATTGCTGCTGTTGCACTTATGACGCTTTTTGAAGAAGGTCGTTTTCAACTTGACGAAAATATTAAAAAATATATTCCCGAATTTGAAAATCCACAGGTTATCGAAAGTTACAATCCGCGCGACACAACATATACCACACGCCCTGCATCGCGCGATATTACAATTCGACATTTGATAACGCACACTTCGGGCATTTCGGCTTACGATACTCAACTTGCAGCAATATGCGCAAAAAACGAAATTCCGCCGCTAAATACCAAAGCCGATATAACTTTGGGCGAGGCTATACGCCGCTTGGCAAAAATTCCGTTGGCTCACGACCCCGGCGAAAAATTTACCTACGGCATGAGTCTTGATGTGCTTGGATATTTGATTGAAATACTTTCGGGAAAATCGGTTGATGTGTTTATAAAAGAACGCATCTTAGACCCTCTTGGAATGAAAGATACGTATTTTTATTTGCCGGATGATAAAACCGACCGACTTGTTACTCTCTACGAATATCCCCGAAACGGCAAATTGCAACGGAGTAATCATCCTATTTATCAAACATTTCCGTACGAAGGAGCAAAGAAATTTTTTAGCACCGGCGCAGGCTTAAACGGAACGATTGAAGATTATGCCAAATTTTGCCAAATGGTTTTAAACGATGGCGAATTTAACGGCGTTCGTATTCTTGGACGCAAAACGCTTGAAATGATGCGGCACAACGGCGTTGGAAATCTGCGCGGTGAAATAGGTTTCGGCATGGCATGGGATGTTTTTCGAGACGAATATGCACATCGCTCAATAGCATCGACAGGCACATCGCGCTGGGGCGGAATGTTTGGCACAGATTATATTATCGACC
>JAITOP010000377.1 GCA_031289895.1 Prevotellaceae bacterium | reverse complement strand
AAATCACCAAGATACGACGAGCGGCTTGTGTTTCGTTTCGACGGATATGATTCGTTGAGGAAACGTTTCATTTCGCGATGTGCATTTGCCGTAAAAACCGAAATAAAATTATCGCCATATCCCAATCCCAAACAAATGCCTACGCCAACCGCGTAAATATTTTTAAGTATTGCCGCATATTCTGTTCCGTAAACATCGGTGCTTATTACCGAGCGAACGTAAGATGTTGTATAAAGTTTTGCAATTGTTTCGGCGGCTTCGGTTTTTTTGCTTGCAAATGTGAGATACGATAACCGTTGCATCGCAATTTCTTCGGCATGGCATGGTCCCGAAATTATGCAGATATTTGCAAACGGAACGTTAAATTGTTCGTTCATATATTCCGACAGTGTAAGATGTTCGTCGGGAATTATTCCTTTGGTTGTTGATACTATAAATTTTTTGCTTATATCGCATGTAATTTTTTCGAGAATTTTTTTGCAAAATGCAGATGGCACGGCAATAATTATAATATCGGCATTGCTTACAAGCAAATTTATATCGCTCGACATGTTTATTTTATCAGTATCTAACTTTGTCGAGCGCAAATATCTGGGATTTTGCTTGTACTGTTTGATATGATTTATCATTTCATCATCTCTGATAAACCATCCTACTTTTTCGAGATTTTGTGTTAGCAGCAACATTTGAGCTGTTGCCCAACTTCCATTGCCGACAACAACTACATTTGATGTATTTTTTTTCGATATTATCGAATGCATATTTACAATTTGGGTAGTTCAGATAATGTAAAAAAACTTACATTATTTTGCGTTACGTTATTGTAACTGTAAGCAGGGCATCGGCAGCCTTTGCTTTTTTTCGGACGATAACGTCCATTGCTGCTGTACCTGCTTGAACACGCATCAAAAATAAAACAAATGCACATGGCAACCAACAATAGTCTCGTAATTTTGTAGATTTTTTTCATTTTCTTTCACTTTTATTTACAACAAAAGTAATTATTTATTTTGAAAATGCCTAAATTTGCAATCAGAACATTTTAAAAACACAAAAAATCAATAGTGATGAAACGTTTTGAAAATATGTGATAAATTGTCCATTGCAATAATATATTTTTATGTAATTAAAAGAAAAGCAAAGTAAAAATAATTTCGCTTTTTCTTTCTATTTATCAAATTTCGTTATTTCGTAATTGATTTATCAGCGTACTTTTTAATAATCAATTGTTTAAATCTTTAACTTCCGACCAAATACCAACGACCAAATACTAACGACCAAATACTAACGACCAAATACCAACGACCAAATACCAACGACCAAATACCCAAATATCAATTACCAAAGTCAATAGATAATTTTAATCTTACAAATTTGTACTGCATATCTTCAAATCCTAAGAATACGCCTGCGCCGAGCATTCGGAATATGCCCGACAATCCGTAACCGATTTCCGAAAAATGTTTCAGTTGTGGAGTTTGCAAATAGCTGAAATATAAGTTTTCGTCAAAGTGCATACTTTCAAAAACCAAGCGTTTCACCAGCAGGCGCGATGTGGTGTATGTGAAATTTACCTGAGCAAACCATTCGTTGGTGCTGCTGTAATATGTTTGCAGCATTTTTTCCAAGCCGTCGAACGGACTGAACATCAAATCATCTTCAGATAAATTAAAATGCGCAAATTCGGAAAAGTGCATTTGTCGTGTTGTGAAAAATTTGCCTGTTTTTACGTTGTACGAAATGCGGTTTAAAATATCCAGATTTATATCCTGCGAAATTTCAAATGTAAGCAAATCGAAGTTTGACACGCTGTTGAAAACGCCTGCTATTCCTGTTTTGTAATTTAGCGAAAACGTAGGAAAATCGGAACGAACAATCTGTTTTATTCTGCCTTTTCGCACATAATATTGACAGGGCGTATAACTCAATCGTGCGTTAATTGTGAATGCGCGACTTGGTTGTATAAGTGCCGAATCCTGTTCTATATAAGGATTTACGGGGTCGTTGCTGCGATATGGTTTGGATTTGTTGAACACCGAAAAATTTGTTTTGTTGTGCAATTGTTTTTGTCGTTGATAGGTTGCGCCAAGCGACAAACGCAAACCATCGGCAATGTCAATGCTGTTGCCGATTTGCAGAAAATGTTTGCCGTAAAAATTTATGTAATTTTTCTTAAAAAGCAGAGACGATAATGCGTTAGATGTTTTATTTATTCCGCTTATTTCGTTAAAATCGGCGGTTTTGTTGCTGTATCTGATAAAAAATGCGGCGCGGGCTTCCGGAAAATAAGTATATCCTAAATAAAAATCCCACAAACTCTGTTTTCTCCCAAAACTATATGCCACTTCGCCGGACGTTTGCAATGCCGTTTGATTTTTAAATCGTGTGTAATACTGCATTTTTTGTCCATAAGTGAAAATATCTACCGCATTGAAATTTAAATTAATATTGATAATTCCGCTGTAATTGAAATATTTTGATTTATCATATTTTGTATTGCCAAAAATAATTTTATTAAAAAGCGATTTTTTTTTCGCTTCGGTTTGCGGCTTAAACAAAGCCAACGAATCGCTGCGTTTGTAACTTGAAATTTCGTAGTCGAGCATTGGAATTGTTCGTATCGAATCCCAATATTCGTTGCCAAAAGTTTTTGCGCTGTCGCGTACCGAATTAAAACTTTCGATTATTTCATATTTCCCGATTTTGCGGTCGGCATTTTCTCTGTTTTTTTCGTCTTCAAATTTTTCTATTTCGTGTTTAACCTTTGCTGCATCTGAGTTTGTGAAGTCTGTTTTTTCTATTAGCGATTTTATTTTTTGGATGCGTTCTTCCTGTTTTTTAGATGTGGCTTGCGAAAGTCTGTTTTCGAGATTTTGCGAATTTGCTTTTATATTGCTGTATTTTATTGATGATACGCTGTTTATTTCGCCGTTATTTCCAAATATTGAAAACTTTGCCGATATCTGGTTTCGTATGGGCAACATAACGTCTGTCAGCACTTCGCCGAAAATTTGTTTGAAATCATATTCCAGCATTTGTTGTTTTCCCAAAATTTCGTAACTATGTATGTCCCATGTATTTTCAAAAACGTAAATATATCCCGAAATCAGTCTGTTGTCGTTGCGGCGCGGGGTTATTACGATTTTATTTACAACTCTGTCGTCCTCAACAAAAAAACCTTCATACGCAAATTTATAATACGACAAAGCGCTTGACGACAGTGGAGTTATAAACACTTCGTTGTCCATATCATAAATATTCAACGTCCACAAACTGCTTATATCGGCTTCGGCAAATTTCGGAAAATTGTCTTTTATTGCTGTAACCTGTTGATTTATTTGTCCGTTTTTATATTCAATTTCGTTGATAGTTTCTTGTATATAAGCACTTCCTTCTTCAATATCGTTTTCTTTCAGTGTTTTGCGATTAAGTTTTTTCACTAAATCCGAAATTTTATCAATTTTGAACGTTCCGCGAATATACACAGTCGATTTATATTCAGATACTTGATTTTTGTGATAAGGCGCACGGGCAATCACTTGTCGCATCATTGCATACGCAGGATTTTCGGCGTTTTGTTTCACCACCGCCTCGTCAATTTCGTATATTTTAGGTTTTAAAACAACCGTTAACGGCTGCTGCAGAGGAATATTAATTGTTATATTTTCGGTTTGATATGATAAATGCTGAAAAACGCATGTATATTTTCCTTTCGCGATTTTAAATGAGAATTTTCCTTCTTCATTAGTCGAAAAACCTTGCGAAAGTTCGGGAATAAAAATTGAAACAAATTCAATATTTTCGCCATTTTCAGTTTTCACAACACCTTCGAGTGTTTGCGCGTGCGCAATATTTTTAGCTGATAAAAAAAACAAAATCAGCAAAAAGAATTTTAGACGTTTTATCTTTAACTTCATATTTTATAAACTCAATATTGCGCAAAATTAGCAATAACAAACGAATTTCACAAACAAAAATATATTTGGTTATTTTTTTTGAGATGTTATGGCACAAAAAACAAATAACTTGTAATGTTTTTAATTTCCGGATTGCTTCGTTCCTCGCGATGACGCATAGACTTCACGTCATTGCGAGGAACGAAGTAATCCAGAGACATTTATATACTACACTCCGGCATAAATTGCGTTTTCGTCATTGCGGGCTTGCGAAGCAATCCAGAGTAAATAAGCAATTTACCGGATTGCTTCGGGCTACGCCCTCGCAATGACGGAGACCGAGTGGAGTATATCTTATTTATTTTCATTACTATAAGTCCACACTGCTGCAAATGTTTGCTGCCGATTGTCGAAAACAGGTGTCGGGCAGATACAAAAACCTCATTTCCTCATTACAAGGATGACAAAAAAATCTTGTTAGGATTAATATGCTGGTAGAAATGTACAAATCCCTCGTTGTTCGACCCCATTCGGGTGGGGTGTAAAAAATGTTGGATATGGTTAAAAAAATTCTCGTTCCACATTGCGTACCTACGGCACGCCACTGTGCGTGTAAAACGAATTTTCTACCAACATTTTGTCCCGCTGGGACATTGGTTTTCATCCCGTTAGGGATGGTCTGTTGGTAGAAACGATAACAAAGGATAAAAGCGTGCCGTAGGTACGTTATGTAATTTGAACGAAAAAAATAAAAAACCGAAACCTGCATTTTTTAC
>JAITOP010000332.1 GCA_031289895.1 Prevotellaceae bacterium | reverse complement strand
TACATTATGTTTAGTTTGGCGACAAATGTAAGTTGTTTTTCTGAATGTTACAAATTTAAACAATTCTATTTTTAAGGATTGAAAACACTTATATCTCTGATATTATTGTGTTTAAAACTTAACATAATGTAAATTATAAGACAAAATCAATTTTAATGTAAAGCAAAATGATTATGAGAAAATTAGTAATTATCGTAACTGCTTGTTTACTTGTTGGTGTTTCAGCATTTGCTCAAACAAAAACAGTAACGGGTAAAGTTATTGGAGGGGATGACAAACAGGGCATTCCCGGAGCTACAGTTTTGGTTAAAGAAACCAAAAAAGGAGAAGCTGCTGACAATGATGGTAATTTTTCTATTCAAGTTACCAAAGGTCAAACGCTTGTATTTTCGGCAATTGGTTATGCAGAGCAAGCCATTGTTGTAGGAGATGACAATCAGATTAACGTAACGCTGAAAACCGATGCAGTGGTATTGAGCGAATCTGTTGTTGTAGGTTATGGTACTCAAAAGAGAGAAAATCTTACAGGTGCGGTAGCAACTATTGATGTAAACAAAACATTAGATAGTCGCCCTATTGCCGATGTTGGACGTGGACTACAAGGCGTAAGTCCCGGACTTTCTGTTTCTTTACCATCAGGTGAAGTGGGTTCTGACCCACGTATTCGTATTCGTGGGTATGTTGGTTCTGTTAATGGAGGTTCTTCTCCTCTTATTCTTTTGGATAATGTTGAGATTCCGAGTATTCAGTTAATTAATCCCGATGATATTGAATCTATTTCAATATTGAAAGATGCGGCATCTGCATCTATTTATGGTTCAAAAGCTTCGTTTGGCGTTATTCTTATTACTTCAAAAAAAGGTAGTAAAACCGATAAGGTTACTGTAAATTACAACAATAACTTTTCGTGGCAAAATGTTGCTTACGATATAGATATGGCAGGTGTAGATGCATTGAAATATACTGTAGATTTAATGGACAGAACAAATGCAACAATTATGGGTGCTTTTTGGTTGATAGACAAAGACAGTTATAAAGCTGCATTAAAATGGCAAGAAAAATATGGAAAAACCATAAAAGCAAATGATGAAATGGTTTATGGTCGCGACTGGTACGTAAAACCCGGCACAACATCAAAAATGGGAGTTCGTACATACCAGCCTTATGATTATATGATAAAAGAATGGGCGCCTTCGCAAACACATAATTTATCGGTTGTAGGTAAAGCAGGGAATACAACATACAATTTAGGTTTGGGGTATTTAAAGGAAAGCGGTATGATGAAACCTGCGAAACACGACAGTTTTGAACGCTATAATACTTCACTTAACTTATCTACTGAGGTAAATAAGTGGTTTACCGCAAAAGCAAATTTTATTTATTCGAAACGCGAAAAAAAATATCCTTATGCAACAAGTTCGACAACAGCCGACCCTTGGTATTATCTGTATCGCTGGGGACCTCTTCAACCACTGACAACAGAAAACGGACAACCGCTTCGCAGCCCTGTATCGGAATATGCACAAGCCAATACAGCAAGTATATATAATGGTTATACAAGCGTAAATTTAGGCGGACTTTTCACTTTTACTCCAAACTGGACATTGAACGCTGATTTCACTTTTGCCGCAAATGATTATATATGGCTTAGACCCGGTACTCGTTTCACGTATTTAGACTCGTGGTCAGCTGGAAATCCTACTTTAGATGAAAGCGGAAATCCTGTTATGGCAACAGATGAATGGGGAATATACGGAACACCAGGCGGCTCAATACCATCATATAACTTAGTCTCAATGACGACAGCCCGTGGAACATCTACTATTGACCATATTTATCGTCGTTCGGCAAAATCGGAGCGTACAACAAGTAACGTATATTCTACATATAATTTAAATTTGACAGAAAACCACACTTTGAAATTCATGCTGGGTATGAACCGTGTAACATACAAAAATGAATATAACTGGTCACAAAGATCCGAACTTAATGATATTTACGACCCTCAGTTTGACAAAGCAAGCGGAACGCAAACTGTAGGCGGAGGATATGACTGGGATGCACAATTAGGATACTTCGGTCGTATAAATTATGCTTTTATGGACAAATATCTTGTTGAAGCCAATATTCGTTACGATGGTTCATCAAATTTTCCAAAAGACTTAAAATGGCGTTGGTTTCCATCATTCTCGGCAGGATGGGTGATTACGAACGAGAGTTTTATGGAAGTTGCAAAACCCGTATTGAGCTTTGCAAAAATGAGAATATCTTATGGAACCATTGGCGACAGGTCAACATCTAACACCCTTTACGTTCCTACAATGTCATTTGCAACATCCACTTGGTTGGATGGTACGGGTAGATTCTATTATTATGGTACTCCAGGTGCTGTTAGAGATGATATAAGATGGCAAGACATAGAAACTCTTGATTTTGGTTTTGATTTACGATTCTTTAAAAATAAACTTGGTATTTCATTTGACTGGTATAAACGTACAACCAAAGACATGATTACTGGGGGGCAACCGGTTCCTACAGCTCTTGGCGTAGGCTCAGCAGTTGGAAACTTTGGCGAATTAACAACTCGCGGATGGGAAATAGCCATTGATTTCAATCATCGTTTCAAAAATGGTATAGGCGTTAATGCTACTGTATCTTTATCTGATTCTAAAACAAAAATAACAAAGTATGTTGCGGGATCAACAAAAAATGTTGCCAATACATGGTGGGAAGGCAATTACTACGGAAATATTTACGGTTATACAACAGAGGGATTATATCAATGGTCGGATTTTGAATTAATAGACCCAAGCAAAGGTTATCGCTGGGATAATCTTAAAATGATTACATTAGGAGGCACTGACGACCCAAATGCAGGTCGTGATTATGGACATAGTGCCGGTAAAAAAGTTTATATGCTCAAAAATCATGCAACAGCGGTTTATCAAGGCGGTTTGCAATCGGGAACGTTTTATTTTGGTCCCGGAGATGTTAAATACAGAGATTTGGATGGAGATGGAGATATTTATTATGGAACAGGCTATTTACCTATCGACGCAAGTGATAAAACCAACAATATCGGCGACCTTTCTGTTATAGGCAACAATACGCCTCGAATGGAATACGGTATCAGACTTGGCGCAGACTGGAAAGGCTTTGATTTTTCTATTTTTATACAAGGCATAGGCAAACGTAAAATTGTAAACTATGCAGGCGGATTGGTTGTTTACGGATGGAATGTAGGCGATGGTGCAATGCCTCAGGCAATAGCAGGAAACTATTGGACTTGGGACGAAACCACACAAAGCGGAAATACAAACGCATTCTATCCTCGCCCTTGGAATGCAGGTACAACAAATACTTCATTTACTGTAGGAACAAATCTTTCTACACAATCGCGTTATATTCTTAATATGGCATATACCCGTATTAAAAATATAACAGTAGGTTATACTCTGCCTAATGAACTCACACGAAAAGTATTATTGAATAAAGCTCGTGTTTATCTTTCATTAGAAAACTTCTTTACTTTTGATAATTTGAATGGCATTCCTATTGACCCTGAAGCAATATCGGGATATTCGGATATATTTGATCCAACAAATGGAAATTATAATACATCTCGTACAGGACAAGGCACGCCTACATTCAAAAGTTTATCATTTGGAATTCAATTAACATTTTAATACACTAAAATATAATAGAAATGAAAAATAAAATATTAATATTATTTGCTGTTAGTACATTAATTTTTGCTTCGTGTAGCGAAAATCTACTCAACAGACCGGACAGAAATAATGCAAATGATGAAACGTATTGGACATCGGAAATAAATCTTCGCTTGTTTGCAAATGGTTTTTACACAAATTATTTTGTGGGATACAATAGTAGCTACACAGCAGATTATACACCTGTTCGCGGTATGATTTTTGCCGACGATTTTTGCTCGGCAAGCTCACAAATATCTTTTCCAAATTCCGTAAGTTCTGCTCCGGGTACAGATTACTCTACTGTTTACGCCGGAGTTGGCTGGTACTTTGCATGGGTTCGCAAAGCAAATTTGTTTCAAGACAGAATAGCCAAAGGAATGAAGGGTATTCTAACAACAGAAGCTTATAATCATTGGATTGGAGTTGCCCGCTTTTTCAAAGCATGGGAATATTGCAGATTAATGCTTGTATTTGGAGATGTTCCTTATTTTGACGATTATATAACCGAAACGCAGGAAGATATAATGTATAAGGATAGAGACTCAAGAGCAACAGTAGTTGAAAAAGTTATGGCTGATTTCAGATTTGCTTTTGATAACATAAGAACAGATGATGGTAGTATGCAGTTAAACAAATATGCTGTTGCGGCGGCTATAAGCCGTTTTATGTTGTACGAAGGAACTTTCCAGAAATATTATTATAATAATAATGCTCTTGCTAAACAATGCTTGGATTTTGCAATTGAAGCAGCAGATTTCTTAATAACTTCCAATAAATATTCAATTGATAAATCTTTCCATGAATTATTTGGTTCGCAAGACCTTGCCGGAAATAAAGAATGTATTCTTTATAGGCATTACGCATCAACATTAGTTATGCATTGTATTGCATCATATTGCAATACGGAAGAATCGCAAGAAGTTGGACCGAACTTGGCATTATTTAAATCATTTATTTGTAACGATGGAAAAACTTATCATAATTCAACTGCCGTTTCGAGTATTAGTGATGGTGAAAAGTTTAGTCTTAACAATATGATAGCAACACGCGACCCTCGTTTTGAATCTACATTTTATCATTCGTATTATCACACAAATGGTACTGCTCTCATCAATTTAACACCATCGCTGGTGTATTGCAATAAATTTATTGACAGAGTTGGTACAGAAGATGGTTACAGAGGTCTTGTTAATCCTCTTTACGGTTCAAATACGAATGCCAGCGATGCACCTGTATTCCGTTATGGAGAAGTTTTATTAAACTGGATAGAGGCAAAAGCAGAAGTAGCAACACTTGGAGGTGCTGCTGTTACACAAAGCGATATTAATAAATCAATAAACGCTTTAAGAGACAGACCTCTTGATGCCAATGCTATTGCGCGAGGAGTGCAAAAAACAGTACACATGGACATATCAAGCCTTCCAAACGACCCTGATAGAGATTCTGATGTTTCGGAACTTATATGGGAAATTCGTCGTGAGCGACGTATGGAACTGGCTTATGAATATTGTCGTCTTTATGATATCAAACGTTGGAAAAAACTTGATTATATGAAAACATCATCAAGTCCTAAATTTTCCGATAATATGTTGGGACCGTGGATTGATTATAATACAGAACTACCCGGACGTTTGACGGGACCAACCGGAGCTTATGCCGGTGTCATGAAAGTTCAAAAAACAGATGGAACGATTGTCGTTTACAATGGCAGCAACAACGCTGATATGGTTGGTTTTGCTGTTGCTCACAATGCATTAGTTCGTAATGAAGATGTCTCAGCAAAACAATATTTTGCACCTATACCTGTTGCTCAGATTACTTTGTATGAAACAAAGGGATATACATTAACACAAAGTCCCGGTTGGTAAATAAAATAAACAGTTTTACAATCATTATGTGGAAAAGATGTCTCATTCATTCAGAGGCATCTTTTTTTATGTAATATCTTAAAATTTCCCAAAGAACAAAGTTTTTTATATCATACTAAACAGTTATCAAAATACCGATTAAATACAGAAAATAAAAACCATATAAAACCCTTATTTATATAAAGTTCCCTTAGTAGCCGAAAACAGGTAACACATACCCTTATTCCCTTATTGAAATGTTGTAAATAAGGGAATAAGGGTAGAATGTCGAGGCTAATTTTTGCTACTAAGGGCGGCTTTTGAAAATAA
>JAITOP010000310.1 GCA_031289895.1 Prevotellaceae bacterium | reverse complement strand
CAACAAATGGATTATGCAGAATTTTCGTCGCCTGCATTTATTATTATGCGCGAAGACAGCACACATTTCAGTCAGCTGAAAGGTAAACTTATGAAGGCGTTTTTCACAAACAATCAGTTAGATAAAATACACGTTTTAGGCAACGGACAAAGCGTTTATTACATTCGCGAAAATGCCGAAAAACCTATATCCGCCACCGAAATTTCGGAATGTGCAAATATCATAATCACGATGATAATGGCTGATGGAAAAAGCAAAATCAACAAAGTTTCGTATCTCATAAAACCCACATCAAACACATATCCTATTGATAAAATTCCCGAAGATGCAAAAGAACTGAAAGGATTTGTCTGGCACAATGACATTCGCCCAAAAACAAAAACCGAATTATTCAACAGGCAGATAAATCAATCGCAACGCCAAATTTCACAAACATTTGAAAAACCGACATTCAAAATTACATCGCGTATAAATGGGATTAAAACTGGTGGGAAGATGTAGATTAAGAGGCAAGAAGCAAGAGGCAAGAAGTTAGAACAAAGAAGCAAGAGCAAAGAAGAAAAGATTAAATTAAAAATGTTTATAAAATAAAATTAAAAATTATGTTAAAAATAAAATTATCCTTTTTCTCATTTGCTTTTATATTTATTTGCTGTAATACATCAAATAGAAATGAAAAACAAAATAGTAATAATAAAGCTATAGAATATAATACAAATGAGATTAAAAATGAAAGACAAAATGATGACACACAAATAAAAGATTCATCATTTATTAAGACAATTTCTAAAATAAATATATTACAACTTCCTATTGTTTTTTATTGTGGAATTGAATCTGCTCCGTGGGCAAAAGATTTAGGTGCTGATATTGAAAAAATAGCACCTGAAAATTCTTTAGTTGCAGGAGTGTTGCCTGTAAATAATAATTATATATATGTAATCTATGGTTTTGTCGGAGATATTTTATATCCTCATTTATATACATATAACAAGAAAGGAGAATTATTAGATTCGCTATATTTGCATATTAATTATTGTGTGGCAGATGAATATGTAATTATTTCAACAGTAACAACAATAAAATCAGATTTTTCTATAGAAATGTCGGATACTACAAAAGAAATTCATTATGATGATATGAATAACTTAGTGATAGATTCGATAATAGTAAAAGAACGCAAGTTAACACTTAATGAATATGATTTATTTACAACAAATTACGAACACAAAAAAAGAATAAAATGATAAAATGCATATTTGGCAGATGGCACAAAATTATCTGCATTGCAATACAACATTTACCGCCGTTGAGCGGCATTTGTAATGCCGTTTGTGGACAAAAAACAATTTGTAATGGTATAAATAATAAAAAGTAATTGAAAATAAAAAACAATATGAGAACAACAGAATATGTATAGGATTACAAATCCGATAATGTTAAAAAAGCGGCATTGCAAATACTGCTTAACGGGGAGAATATATATAGGGTATAATATATTGAGAATATTGATTGCATCATTTTTTATTCTTATGTATGTGTTTGATTTATATTCATCTTTTGTAAATGAGGTTGAATACAAATTAGTTTATGAAAGTGATATGTTAGGAAATATAGGTATCTATCGCATGAGAACATGCGAAATATTTTCTATTGTGCTGATTATAAGTTATATTATTATTGTTATATTACATTTATTAAAATTTAGAGAAAACTTGAAAATAAAAATAGGATTAATAGTAATAGATTTATGTTGCTGCTTATATTTGATATATAAAGCTTTAATTGAATCTACTAATTTATAGTGTTAATATGCCATAACAAATAATGATAGTAAATAATAACGGAAACATAAAAGAACAAAAAGATTACACCGTTGAGCGGCATTTGTAATGCCGCTCTATAACAATAAACAATTTGTAATTGTATAAATAATTGAAAAAGACAAAACAATATGAGAACAACAGAATATATATCGGATTACAAATCCGATAATGTTAAAAAAGCGGCATTTCAAATGCTGCTTAACGGGGGATTTCAAAATCGGTAATCTTATGAAACATTTTTTAATGTCAATGCTATTGTTATTAAGTATATTTTCTTGTTGTAGTAAGAATCAATTGACTGTGGATTATGGTGAGTTGAATCCTAATGATTTTGAAATATATTTATCAATATTCCCAGAATTTCGTGATAGACCTATATATAAGGCTAAAATATATTCCGATATTCCAAATGAATATGGAGAGAATGATTGGATTATTGTATATAAAGGGCAGCAACAATGCAAGTTTCGTCATTTTAAAACAAACAGAAGATACACACATAAATATAAGTTTGTTTTTTATGAAAAACAAGACACGCTTTATTGTGATATAAACATTCGAGGGAAAAACAGTATAAAAAACACCTTGCAATTTACCCCCGTTGAGCGGCATTTGTAATGCCGCTCTATAACAATAAACACTTTATAAATGAAAAACAAAAAACAATATGAGAACAACAGAATATATATCGGATTACAAATCCGATAATGTTAAAAAAGCGGCATTGCAAATGCCGCTTAACGAGGGGATTGCGGGTCAAGCCCGCAATGACGGTAACACATAGCACCTCAAAAAAAGTTTTAGCCTATAAATGTTTATTTTTCATCATTAAATTAACACAAAAATAATTTTAAACCACTACCCTATTCTCTGTAAAACAGTGAATTATATTTTCATTAACAATATTTAACTAAAAATTATTACTACTTTGCCATACATAGTACATTAAAATATATACCTTTGTGCCGAAATAATATCTTAAATATAAAAAAAATGAAAAAAGTAATTTCTGTAAATGTTGGTGGTATATGTTTTACAATCGAAGTTGACGCTTATGAAATTCTCAAAGATTATTTAGACGATTTTGAAGCAAGTCTCGAAAAAAACGATGCCAAAGAAATAATGGAAGACGTGGAAATGCGTATAGCCGAAATTTTTCAGGAAACAATAAAATCTACCGAAAGAGTTGTTGATGAAAATTTGGTGAACAAAGCAATTTCTGTTCTCGGAAAACCCGAAAAAAAATCAAACGCGCACAAACAGCGCAACGATAATTCGTTTTCGCAAATGCGCGATAAAATTGAAAATAGTATTTCGGGAAAACAAAAACATCAGCGCTTTTATCGCGACCCCGACGGCAAACGAATAGCCGGAATTTGCTCGGGTATTGCCGAATATTTTGACATCGATGTAACAATTGTGCGGTTTTTTGCGCTTTTGTCGATACTAACAGGTTTTGGCATAATTATTTACATCATTATTTGGATTGTGATGCCCGAAGCATTATCGTCGGTGCAGAAACTTGAACTGCGCGGATTGCCAATAACTTCGGACAACATAAAAAAATATCCGGCAACCGATAAACGAAAATAAAAAACGAAAATATTGATTTTTTTGAGACAACTATTAAAAAAATCATAAATTAAAATGAAAATGACATGGAAATAATTGATGACAATGTAGTAATAAATTCCGACAATAT
>JAITOP010000282.1 GCA_031289895.1 Prevotellaceae bacterium | reverse complement strand
AATAAAGTGAAAAAAAATATTGTTTTTCTCATTTTATTGATTTAACTTTGCAGTGATTTTTCGGTGGAGTTTTTATTGGGGCTTCGGCTCTGTATGAAAATGAATTATTAGAAGTCCCCTAATGTTTTTTGAACGCAAAAACCACAAATTATCGCATTTTTTGAATTTGTGCAAATTTGCGTTCTTTTTCTGATTTTTAAGACGTTCTGTCAGTATTAGGACATTATACGGATAATCATTTTTTTTTGTCATTTTTTTTGTCATTCTTTTTTTGTACTTTTGCAAGCGATAAAAACATAAAAATATATGGCGACAATTACTGAAATTTTTTAAAAAAAAAAATCAGAAGTATCAATCATTATTCCCGTTTATAATTCGGAAAAATATTTGGCTCAAACCATCGAAAGTGCCTTGAACCAAACGTATGAAAACAAGGAAATTATCATTGTAGATGACGGTTCAACAGACAAATCGCTTGAAATTGCCCGCTCGTATGAGTGTGAAAATCTGAAAGTTTATACAAAGAAAAATGGCGGCGTTTGTGCAGCACGTAATTACGGATTTTCCAAAGCCACAGGCGATTACATCAATTATTTGGACCATGACGATTTGCTTGCGCCCGATAAAATTGAGACGCAAATAAAATACATTCAACAACATAATTTAGGGAAAAATGATGTTGTGTATGGCTTGATGGAGTTTTTTCAGGACGACATAAATAATTTGCTGCCGCGTATTTCGTTTTACGGGAAATCTTACGACAATCCGCTTGATTTTCAGAATGATATGTTGCTTTCAAAATTAGTTGTTTGCCCGCTTGCCTACCTGTTGCACAGGGATATTGTTGCAGAAATTGGCGGTTGGAACGAATCGCTTTTGAACAATGAAGATGTTGAATTTTTTACAAAAATAATGGCAGCAGCAACAAAAATCGTCTATGTTGCCGATGCTGTGGTTTATTACCGTGCCACACCCGACAGTTTGAGTAAAAAAATCACGCCGAAATTTTGCGAATTTCGTCTGCAAGCACTTACTTCTATGGCTTCCATAATGCTGAAAAATAATTTTTCAGACACAACCGTTCACGCTCTTTCCTACTATTTCGAGGACTATATCACCAATTGGTATCCTTATAATAAACAGACACTCATACGTTTAGAAGTATTTATGAAAGAAAATAAAATTCCTTACGATACAAGCGGAATAAGCAAAAAACATCAAATTTTGATGGACATACTTGGCTGGCGGCGGACTTTTTTATTAAAACGAAAAATAAAGAAAATTCTTATGTGAAATTTTTGTTATGACCCAAAAAATTACTAATTTTGCTGCAAATTGAACACGTTATGCACAATTTGCACAAAAACATATTAAGACGTTTAGAATCAGATGTTTACAAGCGGTTGAAATTATTTCCCGCAACTCAATAGAAGTTATACGTCCCCAAAAATCATTTATAATATCGCCAGTATCAAGCAGTTACGAAATAAAAGAAAATATAATCGTTTGCGGATTGAACGAGGCTGTTGAATTATTAAAATTATAAAAAAACAAATTTTATAGATAGACAGATATGACAACACAACACAACACAACACAACACAACACAACACAACACAACACAACACAACACAACACAACTCTCTCTTATCATTCCGTGTTATAAATTGGAAAAATATTTTGAGGAATGCATGGAAAGTATCTACTCGCAGGATATACCTGAAAGTGCCTGTGAGGTAATATGTATAAATGATTGTTCGCCCGACAATACACGTGATATTATTATTGAATATCAAAAGAGGCATCAAAATTTGGTTTTAATTGACCATCCGGAAAATAAAGGACAAAATGGAGGACGAAATACGGGTATTGAAGCGGCACACGGAAAATATTTATGGTTTATTGACCAGGATGATTATATTGAGAAAAATTGTTTGAAAAAATTGCTCAATATATTGAATGACAATCAATTGGATATACTAAATTTTAATGTATTGAGTTATAATATATGGAAAGAACCAAAAGTTTCGCCTGTTTACGATATTCCAAACAATACGGAAAAAGTAATAAGTGGAATTGACTGGTTAAAAACGCTTAAAAACTGCAATACAAATTCGGGGCTTTGGCGAAAAATATTCAGACGTGAATATTTGATTGAAAATCAGTTTAGTTTGCCTGCTCGCCGATTGTACGAAGACGAGATGTTTAGTTTGGCTGTTGTAGCAAAAGCAAAACGATTTATACATTTAAACAATAGTTTTTATTATTATCGTGCAAATCCAAACTCTATTTTAAATCAAGCATTTACAGTAGTAAATCATTTGTCGTTAATAGAAGTTGCTGCCGATTGTTTTGAATTTTATTTGAAGGCAATAAATGAGGATAAAGTTTTTGCAGAAAAAGTGAAAGCAGACATAGCACTTGAACATTTGGATTTTACATTTCAGGAAATTCCATATCTGAACTTTTCGCATAGAAAATATGTAATGAAAATTCTTAATCCACATCTGCCAATAATTCAGAAAAGCAGTTATTTTAAAGGCATTAAAAAGTTTTATTTCGACAATTTCAGATTTTCAAATGCGCTGTTTTTTATCGTTAGCCCCGTATTCAGACAGACAAGACGATTGAAAAGCAATATTAACAAAATGTATAAACAAATAAAACGAAAAATAAAGAAAATTGTTACACAATAAAGTTTATATCGAATTAAATTTAACACAAATCAAGATATGAAAAATGCAAGAACATTTGTGTCCGTAAAACTTTAAAAATGAAAAACTAAAAATAAATAAAAACGAATAGTTAATTTTTCGGTAGTGTTATCCAAAGTATGCTATTTTAAACAAATCCATAGTTAATATAAAAGAACGCCAAGTCAAAAGCTTTGAAATGATTGAATAATTTTTTGGAAAAACAGCAAGTTTTCCTG
>JAITOP010000276.1 GCA_031289895.1 Prevotellaceae bacterium | reverse complement strand
CCTTACGACTATTTTTTTTACCTTTGCAACCTGATTAAAATAAACACCATATTTTTTTTGAATCTAAATATATAAAATCTTTTAAATATTCATTCAAAAATGGCTTAATATCAATCAGTATTTAAAAATTGTAAATTGTAATTTTTAATTCGTAACTGAATAAAATGTCTGAGGAAAAAGAAATAAAAGTCGTAGGGGCGAGAACCAATAATCTGAAAAATGTTGATGTTACAATTCCGCGCAACAAGTTCACGGTTATCACCGGACTGAGCGGCAGCGGCAAATCATCGCTGGCATTCGATACAATTTATGCCGAAGGTCAGCGGCGATATATGGAAACATTGTCGGCGTATGCGCGTCAGTTTTTGGGAAATATGGAACGTCCTGATGTAGAAAGCATTACTGGATTAAGCCCTGTGATTGCGATAGAACAAAAAACAACAAATCGCAATCCGCGTTCTACCGTAGGCACAATTACCGAAATATATGATTTTTTGCGGCTTTTGTTTGCCCGCGCATCTATCGCATATTCAAAAGAAACGGGCGAAGAAATGGTGCGCTACAGCGACGAGCAAATTGTGAAAATGATAATAAAAAACTTTATCAATAAAAAAATAATGATACTTGCGCCGCTTGTAAAAGGTCGTAAAGGTCATTACAAGGAACTGTTTGAGCAACAACGCAAAAAAGGTTTTGTAAACATCCGAATCGACGGCGAAGTGCAGGAAATAAAACCGTTGATGAAAGTTGACAGATATAAAAATCACTTTATCGAAATAGTAATTGATAAATTAATTCCAAGCGAAAAAGACGAAAAACGCTTGCTCGATTCGGTACGAACAGCAATGTCGCAAGGCAAAGGCACAATAATGATTTTAAATATCGAAAACAGCGAAATAAAATATTACAGCCGCAATTTGATGTGTCCAACAACAGGAATTTCGTACAACGAACCTGCGCCTCACTCGTTTTCGTTTAATTCGCCGCAGGGTGCTTGTCCGCATTGCAACGGACTTGGCACGGTGAGCGAAATGGATATAACAAAAATAATTCCAAATCCTAAAAAAAGTATAAAAAACGGAGGCATCGAACCGCTTGGAAAAGTGAGCAATGTATCTATTTATTCACGAATAGAAATAATTTTGCGAAAATATAAAATTGCGATAACCGAACCGATAGAAAATATCCCCGAAGATGTGATGAACATTATACTTTACGGCTCTGACGAATCGTTCAGAGTTGATGGAATTCAAGGCGGAGCATCGCAATATTTTATTAATTTTGAAGGTGTTATAAATTTTATAAACGAGCGTCAGGCTATCGGTAGCGAATGGTCGCAAAATTGGGCTGACAGATTTATAAAATATGTAGAATGTCCTGTATGTCAAGGCAGACGACTGAATGAGCAAACTCAATATTTTAAAATCGGTGATAAAAATATTTCCGATTTATCGGAATTAGATATAAAAACTCTTCACGAATGGTCGCAAAATATCGAAGAAAAACTGACGAAACGCCAGCTGTCAATTGCACGCGAAATACTTAAAGAAATTCGCTCACGTCTTTCGTTTTTACTTGATGTAGGTTTGGATTATTTGTCGCTAAACCGCGCTACATATACGCTTTCGGGCGGCGAAAGTCAACGGATACGATTGGCAACACAAATAGGTTCGAAACTTGTAAATGTGTTGTATATTCTTGATGAGCCGAGCATTGGCTTGCATCAGCGCGATAATACAAAACTTATAAATTCGCTGAAAACACTTCGGGACGAAGGAAATTCAATAATTGTTGTCGAGCATGACGAAGAAACAATTCGTTCAGCCGATTATGTTGTTGATGTTGGCGCTTATGCGGGAATACACGGAGGCGAAATTCTTTTTGAAGGAACGCCTGAACAACTTGCGGCAAAAAAAATAAATTCGCTGACGGCAAAATATCTTTCGGGCGAAATGAAAATTGACGTTCCGCCCAAACGGCGCAAAGGTTCGGGGAAAACGCTTACATTGCGCGGAGCAAAAGGAAATAATCTGAAAAATGTAGATGTAAGCTTTCCGCTCGAAAAATTTATTTGCGTTACAGGCGTTTCTGGCAGCGGAAAATCAACATTGATAAACGAAACTTTGCAACCTATTTTAAGTCAAAAATTTTATCGCTCGCTGCAAAATCCATTGGCTTACAGTTCGATTGAAGGAATTGAAAATATTGATAAAGTTATACAGGTTGACCAATCGCCGATAGGTCGCACACCGCGTTCAAATCCTGCGACTTATACAAAATTGTTCGACGAAATTCGCAAATTTTTTGAAAAAACTCCCGAATCTAAAATTCGCGGATATACGGCAGGGCGATTTTCGTTTAACGTAAAAGGCGGACGTTGTGAAGATTGCAAAGGTGCAGGCGTGCAAACTATTGAGATGAATTTTTTGCCCGATGTTTACGTAAAATGCAAAACGTGCAACGGAAAACGCTATAATCGCGAAACGCTTGAAGTGCGTTATAAAACAAAAAATATCGGCGAAATTCTTGATATGACAATTGACGAAGCCTGCGATTTTTTTGAGAAACTTCCGAATATTTATCGGCGGTTGAAAGTTTTGCAGGATGTTGGTCTTGGCTACCTCACGCTTGGACAGCAGGCAACTACGCTTTCGGGAGGAGAAAGTCAGCGGGTGAAATTGGCGACAGAACTTGCAAAAAGCGATACAGGAAAAACATTTTATATTCTCGACGAACCCACAACAGGCTTGCATTTTGAAGATGTGCGAGTATTGCTTGGCGTGCTAAATAAACTTGTGGATAAAGGCAATACAGTGCTTGTAATTGAGCACAATCTTGAAGTTGTAAAAGTTGCCGATTATGTAATTGATTTAGGAAAAGATGGCGGCGAAAGAGGCGGCGAAGTGTTGTGTTTCGGCACACCTGAAGAAGTTGCAAAATGTAATAACAGTTATACAGCCGAATTTTTACGAGCGATTTTGAAATAATCATATTTTATCAGAAACTTTTTAATTTTTCTTTGCGTTTTTAATCACAAAATTCACAAAGTTTTTAAAGAAGAACGATTTTTTAAATCAAAAATTTTTCTTAATTCTTAATTTTTAATTCTCACTCGGACAGTGATAAACAGAAAAACAGCACCCCCAAAAAATAGCTGTTCCTGTTTTTCAAAATAATTTGTATAAACCGCCTTTTTGTTAGTTATACAAACCATTGATAGCATCAATAATTTGCTGAGTACTGCCTGTGTGTAAATCATCGGAAGTAAATGTAACATACTGATTGGCTGCGACAGTAACTAATTTAGTCGCATATAAAAATTGCTCTGTCAGCGGATCTTCCGAAATAAAAATCACAAACATTTGATAGCCAATGGGCGCTATTCCGGTATGTTCAGTAAAATACTTTCCGGTTGCATCATATATATCAAACGGGGCAATTGTGTTAGGCATCGTCAGATATGCAGCATAAACCGAACAATTGTCAGCATTGTATCCATCAGGTACTTTCACGCGCAATGCTGTTTGAACGCCCGGTAGTGAGTAGAGCCAATCAATATTAGCCCAGCAGAAAGGTAACCAGCAATAATAGGACGCATTAGCACTTCCGTTGGCTTCCATCCCCATATTGCCGTCCATGTTCTCATCCCAAACATTAGAATCCTCGTCTAAACCCCATAGAGTCATATCGGCTGGATTTGCTCCTTGTGTATAACTCACAGGAACTTCCAAATTGGCATTTCCGTAAAGTTTTTCGCCGTTTTGAGTTACCTCAATAAAAAACTCGCCGCCTGTAACCAATGGCATAGCATTTCCCGAATTATCTTTGCCCATCAGAGGTTTGTTGGCAAGAGCCATAGTTCCAATGTCAAAAAGTTCAGCATATCGAAGTTGAACATTGCCTGTTACGGGCAGTCCACCTTGGTGCGCAGCATAGCCAATAGTTACCACAACGCCTTTGGGCGAAGTAAAAACAAACGGCAATTCTGTAGTGGCATCAAAAGTCTTAATTTGCATAAGACCATCTAAAAAATTTTGCCTGATTCCTGTAAATTCCGCAGAGGTTGGCGGATTAAAAGCAGGTGTTACAGGGGGGTCATCGTTGTCGTTTTTGCAACTGCTGAAAGCAACCGCCAAAAACAAACCAATTAGTAAATAATTTAACTTTTTCATTTCCATTTTATTTTTTTGTTAATAAATTGTTTTAACATTACAAATAAAATTTGTAATCAATTATGTAAAGCAACAAAAAACATGCCAGAATGATATTTTTGAGTAATTTATTAAGAAAAAGATTGAGAAAATTATTTATATAATTATGTATTATACTTTATCATTTAGGGTTTTACCTGCATTTATATCGTGTTTATTGTCTTTGTGTGTTTTTTAACACAAATTTAGCCACAATGTTCACAAAGTTTTTCACGAAGAACATAAAGATTTTTATACAAACTTCCTTCGTAATTTGTAATTGATTCGTAACTCGTAATTGATAATTCGTAATTGATTTTTATCTGCGTGCTTTTTCAAATCATCAACTCAACAAAAAACAAAACTTCCTCACATTTTCTACGAGTTTAGGAACAAACATGAAATTTATTGAGTAAAACATGAGAAAGTTATTGTTTTAAAGATGTCTGTTATTACTGATTAATTTTGGTTGCTGTATTTTTTATTTTAGCCCAGCCCGATAATACCAAAATGAATGCGATAAGACTTAATATTGCATTTACAAAACCGCCAACAAGTGGTATAATTCCAATAATTGCGCCTATCAGCGACAAAATCATCGCGGTAAACAAATTACTTGCACCAACTCTTGCATTGGAGGGAAATGTTGCAGAGTTTTTTAAACTCGAATATCCAAGCAACATTAAAATAAATCCTACAATGTTAATAATAGCGCCCAAAATGTCCGGAAGCCCTATCAGAGGACAAATGGATGCAAGTATCATCAAAATTGCGCCATTGCGTACTCCCAACACTGCTTTGCCGTCTTTGCTCTCCAATATTTGGGCAAAATTTGTTAATCCTACAAAGAACAACAAATAACCAATAATAATACCGGCAAGAAGAATGTAATTAAATATATCCAACCCACTTACCGAAACCTCAGCCCCTGCCTTATTAGCAAAATCCGCAACTCCTCCAATAAGAGAAATAACAGGGCTGATAATAGCATACAAAATGCCTAATAAAGAGTATAATAATACCCCTGTGTAAATTTTTTTTGTCGTTTTCGACCATAAAGATAAATCTTTATCCATAAATTGTTGATTTTTAAATTTCTCTACTCTTTTGTTAATAGGATTTTCGAGACACTCCTTAATTTTTATTTACTATTTAACTCGTCACTCTATAACTTTTTAATTTTATGTTTATTCCGCGAAAACATCATAAAGTTTTTTTATTCAACAAATTCATAATTGATTTTCATCTGTGTGCTTTTCATTCTTAATTTTCTGTTCATTTGCAAGGCTAATTTCTTTATCTTCACTAACTTCTTAAATTTTTCTTCGATTCGGAAAATATTTGTCCTATAATTTACATTATGTTTAGTTTTAAATAAAATAAAATCAGTGTATTAAATGTTCTTTAACACTTCAAAAAGACATTGTTAAATTTGTAAGATATTGAAAAAGAAGTTACATTTGTCGCCAAACTAAACATAATGTAAATTATAGGACAAAAATTTTTGCGCGGAGTGTTAAAAAATTATGATATGATGGTAAAAATGAGGTTGCAAATGTATAAATAAGTTTTTAAAGTTAGAAAGTTTTTAAAGTGTAAAGTTTTTAAAGTTAGAAAGTTTTTAAAGTGTAAAGTTTTTAAAGTTATAAAGTTTATAAAGTTATACAGTTCATACAGTTATAAAATTAAAAACAAAAAAATCTGCAAAAATCTGTTTAATCTGCGTTGTCTGTGTGCTTTTTCAAATCTCAAATCAACAAGAA
>JAITOP010000205.1 GCA_031289895.1 Prevotellaceae bacterium | reverse complement strand
AGAACCACAACCGCTCACCCGCACGACATGAAAAAAAACAATTACGAAAATTACAAATTACGAATTACGTTTTTTTTGTTGATTTGTTTAGTGAAGAAAAATAAACAAATTATGACAGATGAAAAAAAATCCCGATAAGGATTGTATGTTAATAGAAATGTACAAATCCTCAATTGTTCGACCCCATACGGGTCGGAGGTGGTGTGGACATTCATTTTCTATAAACATTTGAATCCTATCGGATTCATTATGAATCAAGAATCAAGAAGTTAAAGAAGTTATTTGTGAAAATTTATTGATATAACAACCAACGACTAATAACCAACGACCAAATACCAACGACTAAATACCAACGACCAAATACCAACGACCAACGACCAACGACCAAATACCAAATACTAACGCCCCACAACCAATTTTTTCAATCCCTTAGTTTGGTTTTTGTCGGTTACTTCGTAAATGCTTATTGCATAACCGCCGCCGGGAGCCGATTTTTGCATGAGTTTCGACTTGCTGTCAACAATCACTTTTCTGATTGTATAGGCTTGCGGATTTGTTTTGTAATCGGCAGTTGGCGCATCTGCGTAAATTGTGGCGATGTATTGTTTTTCGGCATCTAAAAAATCGAAATTTATATTTGATGTAAAGCCTTTTTCGCCGCAAACATTGCCTACAAACCAATTGGAACTTCCTTTGGCTTTACGTGCAATTGTAATATATTCTCCCGGTTCGGCTTCAAGATATTTACTATCGTCCCAATCAACCGCAACATCTTTTATAAATTGAAACGCATCTAAAAAACGGTTGTAATTTTCGGGTAAATCGGCTGCCATTTGCAATGGACTGTACATAGTTACGTACAAAGCCAACTGATTTGCAATGGTTGCATTAACATGTGAATTATTGTTCGGATTTATTTTTGCAATATCCATTTCAAAAATTCCCGGAGTATAATCCATTGGTCCTCCAATCAGGCGAGTGAAAGGCAAAATAGTAACATGATTTGGGTTACTTCCGCCAAAAGCCTGATATTCTGTTCCACGCGCCGACTCGTTGCCTATAAGATTTGGATATGTGCGGCAAATTCCTGTTGGTCGAACGGCTTCGTGAGCGTTAACCATGATTTTATATTCTGCGGCTTTCTCAATCGCGTATTGATAGTGATTTACAGTCCATTGGCTGTAATGATAAAATCCGCGTGGAATTATATCGCCTACATAACCGCTTTTTACGGCATCGTAACCATTATTTTTCATAAACTGATATGCTCTGTCGATATGGCGTTCGTAATTGCGCACCGACGATGATGTTTCGTGATGCATTATCATTTTAATTCCCTTGTTTGCTGCGTATTGGTGAATTTCTTTTACATCAAAATCGGGATAAGGCGTTTGAAAATCGAAAACATAATCTTTTGATTTTCCGAACCAATCTTCCCATCCTACGTTCCAGCCTTCGGCAAGTACGGCATCAAATCCGTGCAAAGCGGCAAAATCAATATATTCTTTCACATGAGCGGTTGTTGCGCCGTGTCGTCCGCTTGGTTTTGCGTTTGTAAAATCGGTAATTCCTAATTGTACGCTTGGAAAATCGCCGGTATAAGCCCAATCTTTTGCGCCTGTAATCATTTCCCACCAAACGCCTATGTATTTTGTTGGTTTAATCCACGAAACGTCTTTTATTTTGCAAGGTTCGTTGAGATTTAGCGTAATATTTGATGCTAAAATATCGCGGGCATCATCGCTGACAATTATTGTTCGCCAAGGACTTACGCATGGTGCTTGCAAATGTCCTTTTGTTCCTTTTGTATCGGGCGTAAGCCACGATTCGAAAATAAAATCTTTGTCGTTTAAATTAAGATGCATACAAGCATAATTTATCAAAGCGGCTTCGTGAAGATTGATATATAATCCGTCATCGGTTTTCAACATCAGCGCGGTTTGCACGCCTGTTTGCGAAAATGATGTTTGTGACGAATTTGGTGTAATTGCTTTCGAAATCAATCCGCGAATTTCCGACAGGCGCGAAGTTGTATAATCGTATTCTTGCGTGTCGTAATCGCCTGCTATCCAAATTGCTGTGTGATTGCCGGTCATTGCAAACTGTGTTTTTTCTTCTTTCAAAACAAAATAAATCAGGTTTTTTTGTTGAGGAAATTCGTAACGAAAACCTAATCCATCGTTAAACAAACGAAAGCGTACAACAACTTGCCGATTGGTTGATGTTTGTTCGAGAGTAACTGCAAATTCGTTATAATTATTTCTGATATTTTTTGTTTCGCCCCAAACGGGTTGCCAAGTTTCGTCAAAATCAGACGATTCGGTTTTAATTATTTTGAAACCGTTGTAAAGATTTGTTTTTTCGTCGGCATTATTTACGGTTTTTTCGGGTGAAAAATCGTCAAAATCGCGCTGTGGCGTTTCCGACATCAATTCAAAACCTAATTTGCTTGGTTTAACCACTTCTTTGCCTTTGTACGAAAGGCTGTAAAGGGGACTTCCATCATCCGAAACCGAGAAATTTGCAGTGAAATTTCCGTTGGGTGAAATAAATGTTTGTGCGCTCGCAACCGAGCATGAGATTAATAAAAGTAAAAATATTTTTTTCATCGTTTATAATGTTATTAGTTTAATATTTCTATGATATATGTTCCTTTTGCAGGGATATTTAATTTATTGTTTATAGTTAAAATCTGTCCCGAAATAATTTCTTTTCCGGATACCGAATTTTCTATGATTTCGTTGTATTTACTCAACGATATTGTTTTTTCGCTGTTTGCTCCGTTCATGATTATCATAACTTTTTTGTCGTTTTTTATGCGAAAGTACACATAACAATCCGAATCGGGTGCATAATGTATTAATTTTCCGTTGCAAACAGCCTCATTTTTTTTACGCCATTGCAATAAATTTTGCAAATAATTCCACGCTTCGTTTTGCAAATCAGTTCTTTCTTCGGCAGTGAACGCATTTACAGCATCGTGCAGCCATCCGCCGGGGAAATCTTTGCGTAAAAGTCCATCGCCTTCATGTTTTTCGCCATACATTAATATTTCTGTTCCGTAATAAATCTGAGGTATTCCGCGAGTTGTAAGTATAAATGCCAACGCTTGTTTGTAGCGGCGCAAATCGGTTTCATCTTTTTTTACAAAGCGGCTCATATCATGATTATCAAGAAAAATCAAAATATTATCCAAATCGGCATAAACAAAATCCTGAGCAAGAATTTCATAAATTTTTCGTAACTGAAATTCTTTTTCGGGTTCAACAGCAAACGCTTGCAGGCTGGCATCAAGCAAGGCGAAATCCATAATGGTTTTCAGATTGCTTTGTTTTTCGTTGTTTTTTGAATTTTTTTGCCACCAAGCCA
>JAITOP010000181.1 GCA_031289895.1 Prevotellaceae bacterium | reverse complement strand
GCATCCGCATTCATAACCGCCGCATGCAGCTTAGATGTCAACGACTTGGAAATACGCAGCTGGAAAGAGATTAAATGAAAAAGTCGTTAGTCGTTAGTCGTAAGTCGTTAGTCGTAAGTCGTAAGTCGTTGGTCGTTAGTCGTTGGTCGTTAGTCGTTAGTCGTTTTTTCAATTACGAATTACGGAAATTACGAATTACGAGGGATGCAGATACAAAGTCAATTACGAATTACGAATTACGAGGGACACAGATACAAACAAAGGTATTTTTATAAAAACATTTAGAATCAATATTTCCTTTGTGTCCTTTGTGTCCTTTGTGAGAAAACTAAAAAAACTCACAAAGTTCACAAAACCATACCGAGTAAAGTATGTTTATATCACAACATTAACAATCTTCCCAACAACAACAATAACTTTTTTAGGCGTTTTGCCGTCGAGCCATTTTTGGGCGGTGGTGTCGAAGAGGATTGCGGTTTCTACTTGTTTGGCATCCATTGTCAGCGGAAGTTCTTTTTTGAATCGCACTTTGCCGTTGAATGATACGGGATATTCAAACGTGTTTTCAATTAAAAATGTTTCGTTGTATTTTGGAAATTCGGCATCGCAAATGCTTGTTGTATGCCCCAGCAGATGCCATATTTCTTCTGCAATGTGCGGCGCAAACGGCGAAAGCAGTATTACAAGCGGTTCAAGAATTTCGCGTTTATTGCATTTTAGCGTAAATAGTTCGTTTACACAAATCATAAATGCCGAAACCGATGTGTTAAACGAAAAGTTTTCAATATCGGCTTGTACTTTTTTTATGGTTTTGTGCAAACATTTTATTTCCTGTTGATTAGCCTGTTCGTTGGTGATATTAAAGTTGCCGTCTTTATCGAAAAACAAAGTCCAGAATTTGCGCAAAAAGCGATGAACGCCGTCAATTCCGTTTGTGTCCCAAGGTTTTGACTGTTCTACGGGTCCCAAAAACATTTCGTACATTCGCAAAGTATCTGCGCCGTAACTTTCAACAATCACATCAGGATTTACTACATTGTACATTGATTTGCTCATTTTTTCAACAGCATATCCGCAAATATATTTTTCGTCTTCGAGTATAAATTCCGCATTTTTGAAGTCGGGCATCCATTTTTTGAATTTTTCTATATCCAAAATATCATTTTTTACGATATTAACGTCAACATGAATTTCGGTTGTTTCATAATTATCTTTCAATCCCAGCGATACATATTTATTTGTGCCTTTTATGCGATACACAAAACTGCTGCGACCCTGTATCATTCCTTGATTTATCAGCTTTTTGAAAGGTTCATTTTCGACAATCAAATCTAAATCGAATAAAAATTTATTCCAAAAACGGCTGTAAATCAAATGTCCTGTAGCGTGTTCTGTTCCACCTACATACAAATCGACGTTGCGCCAATAGTTGTTTGCTTCGGCTGAAACAAGAGCCGTGTCGTTGTGCGCATCCATATATCGCAAATAGTATGCCGACGAACCTGCAAATCCGGGCATTGTATTCAGTTCTAAAGGATAGCCGTCTTCGGTTTGCCAGTTTTTTGCGCGTCCGAGTGGCGGCTCGCCTGTTTCGGTTGGCAAAAATTTATCTATTTCGGGCAGTTCAAGCGGCAGTTTTTCTTCGTCGATAGCGTATGGCATTTCTTCTTTGTAATAAATTGGAAAAGGCTCACCCCAATAGCGTTGACGGCTAAAAATTGCATCCCGCAAACGGTAATTTACTTTTCGTTGTCCGATATTATTTTCTTCGATATATTTTTTTGTTTTTTCAATGGCTTGCGTTACGGTGAGTCCGTTTAGAAATCCCGAATTTATCATAATTCCGTCTTTGGCATCAAAACTTTCGCTGCTCACATCGCAACCTTCGATAAGCGGAATTACGGGTAAACCGAAATGCCGTGCAAAAGCATAATCGCGGCTGTCGTGCGCCGGAACTGCCATAATCGAGCCTGTGCCGTATCCCGAAAGTACATAATCGCTAATCCATACAGGAATTTTTTCGCTGTTTACGGGATTTATTGCATACGAGCCTGTGAAAACGCCGGTAACGCCTCTGTCGGCAATGCGTTCGCGCTCGGTACGCCGTTTGGTGCGTTCAAGATATTCGGTAATTTTTTGTTTCTGTTCGGATATTGTTAGTTTTTCAACGTATTCGCTTTCAGGAGCAAGAACCATAAACGTTACGCCAAATATTGTATCGGCGCGGGTGGTGAAAACGGTGATTTCAATATCAGAATCGGCAATTTTAAATTTAACCTCTGCGCCTTCGCTGCGACCTATCCAGTTGCGTTGCGTTTCTTTAAGACTTTCGCTCCAATCAAGTTTATCCAAATCGTTAAGCAAACGGTGTGCATACGCCGAAACGCGCAGATTCCACTGTCGCATCATTTTCTGTTCGACAGGATATCCGCCGCGAATTGATAAGCCTTCGCTCACCTCGTCGTTTGCAAGAACAGTGCCGAGTGCCGAACACCAATTAACCATTGTATCAGCTAAATATGCTATGCGATAATTCAAAAGCGTTTCCTGCTGTTCTTTTTCGGATTTCGAGTTCCATTCGGCGGCTGTAAAATGCAGCGGTTTGTTGCAAGCCAAATCCAAATCTTTTGTTCCCTGCAGCGAAAAAACCTCAACAAGTTCGCTAATCGGACGCGCTTGCTGTGCCTGATTGCAATAATAGGAATTAAACATTTGTATAAAAGCCCATTGTGTCCATTTGTAATATTCCGGATTGCAGGTGCGCACTTCTCTGTCCCAATCGAAACAAAATCCGATTTTATCTAATTGATGGCGATAACGTTTTATATTCGTTTCGGTTGTAATTGCCGGATGTTGACCTGTTTGTATTGCATATTGTTCGGCAGGCAACCCGTAAGCATCATAGCCCATAGGATGCAAAACATTGAATCCGCACAAGCGTTTATACCTGCTGAAAATATCCGATGCGATATATCCCAGCGGATGTCCCACATGCAATCCCGCACCCGAAGGATAAGGAAACATATCAAGAACATAAAACTTTGGTTTACTGTTTATTTCAATCTTATAGATTTTATTTTCAGCCCAATATTTTTGCCATTTTTGTTCGATTTCGCGAAAATTATATTCCATATTTATACGTTATTATTTCATAAAATTCTTGCAAAATTACATGAAAATTATCAGATTTCCAAGCGCGTAAAAATGAAAAAAGTTTTTTTACAGAGGAAAGGTAGAAAAAAAATCAATTACGAATTAACAATTACGAAATTACGAATTGTGCCGAATAGAAAAAAGTCCCGAAGGGACGTGATTTGCATAACCGTAGGTGAAGCGTAGCGCAACCTACGGACCGAAATGCAAGAAAAAAAGTGCGGAGCAAAAAGCAAAATAGACCACAACCGCTCACCCGCACGACGTGTAGAAATCAATTACGAAAATTACGAATTACGATTTGTGCAGAATAGAAAAAAAGTCCCGAAGGGACGTGATTTGCATAACCGTAGGTGGAGCGCAGCGCAACCTACGGACAAAACGAAACAAGCAAAAGTGCGGAGCATAAAAGATTATTAGAACCAAACCGCTCACCCGCACGACATGTAGAAATCAATTACGAATTATCAATTACGAATTACGAAATTTGTAAAATATAATAACCTACAACCTGACAAACTTTATAAGCTTTATAACTTTAAAAACTTTCCAACTTTAAAAACTTATTCATAAATTTGCAACCTCATTTTTACTATTATACCCTATTTTTTAACAGTCCGCACAAAAATTTTTGTCCTATAATTTACATTATGTTTAGTTTGAGCGCAAATTTAACTTCTTTTTCAATATCTTACAAATTCACGTTCCTTTTTTTTAGCATGCCAAAAACAGTCATTTTGTTGATATGCTTACATTTAAAACTTAACATAATGTAAATTATAGGACAAATTTAATAAAACAGACTTATAAATATATAAAATGACTAAATGAATATGCAAAATTACTAAATAAAATTAAACTTTAATATACAAAATAAGGAAATAAAAAATAAAAGTGGAGTTCGGAAACTCGCTCAAAAAAACAAGGCAAGACCTGCAAAGCCGTAAGAGCAGGAAATTTTTAATCGTCTATTAAAAAGGAATGGACGTTAAACAAAAGTGTTATGGCAAAAATTGCTGAATATAAATTTACAGATTATGATTCATTTCAAAGCGCTAAAAATCGCTTATACGATGAATTAGGGAGTACAAATTATGGTGAATCTATTCGTTCTGAAGGTTCTAACCCTTATTGGATAGCAATCTATGATGATTGTAATGATCCAAGATTGGCAAGTCAAATTTGTAGAGCAAATGGAGGTGAACCATATAATAATTAAATAGTCCGAAGTAAGGAGCGGACTTTGTGGAAAATGGGATTATGAAAACGAGGAAAGTTAAAAATAAAAGTGGAGTTCAGCAACCACTCAAAAAAACGGAGCAAGACCTGCGAAGCCGTAAGAACAGGAAATTTTTAATCGTCTATTAAAAGGAATGGACGTTAAATAAACAGTGTTATGTCAGAAAGAAGAAGTACTTATGTTTTTAAAGAAGAGAAGGATTATAATAATGCGAAAGATGCTCTTTATTATCAAATGAACTCTGATTATTACAGTTCCGATAAACTTTATTTTCTTGGGTGGTATGGTGGAGAATATCGTATAGATATTCAAAGTGATTGTTCAGATGTAGTAAAAGCAGCTGAAATTTGCAGAGAACATCATGGAAAATTTGTTGCTAATCCCTGATACAAAAATTATTATGACAACATTAGAAGAATTGAAATATAAACGAAAAGCCTCACTCATTGTGGTTTGCACATTAGGTTTGGGAGCAATATTCGTATCAAGCGTCAGACCTATTTGGATGACAAACTTATTTGAAGGTACTTCGCTTGATAACGGTGGATTGGGCTTTGTGTTGAAATGTTTTTCATATACATTTCTTGCACTCCTTCTTGCTGCAATATTTTTTATTGTGCATTTGTTTAAACTGATTTATTATCAAATAGAAATATCACGATTAACTCCATAACACTATGCCCACATTTACAGCACATAGACTCTCAAGCGACAATACTTTGTACCCCGACAGAATAGAGATTGATGCCACAAATGTAATCTATTACAAAGGATATGTTTTTGGGTATCAATCAACTGTTATAGCACGCAGCAACGTGGCGAGCGTATCTGTCGGCTCCGGTATTTTCTTTGCCGATGTAGTGATTGAAAGTTATGGTGGAAAAAGAATTGAGGCAAGCGGTTTTAAGAAATCGGATGCTAAAGCGATAGTGAATTTATTAACATAATATATAAAATGAATATGATGAATAAAATTAATCCAAGTGAAGATAATAAAATCTTCAAAATCAAAGAAGACGGAACAATCATGCGTGCCGGTAAAAACTTAAAATTGCATAAGAAAAAACGATTGAAATTCCTTTGGCTGCTTTTGATAATTCCAATTCCTTTCGTGATTTATTCTTTAATAGATATTCAAGAAAGAGAAGAAGGAACAAAAATCGAAGGACAAATTTCTCAAAGACAGATAGAAGACAATCGCGATTTCATCTACGTTTATTGGAGTTTTTATGAAAGAAAAGAAGGCGGTAAGGCTGTTTCAGAATGTAGTATTGTTAATGGAGTTTTTACTGTTGCTTTACCTGTCATCCCTCAAAATTACTTACAAAGACCTTCTGATTTTTTTGACAGTCATGTAGATGTAAGTAATAATGTTAGAATAGGAACTGCATATCTTTTTGCTTATTCTTCTGTATCTTCCGAATATAGCGGAGATTTATATCCTCAAGGTGTGGGAGGTACTGGACAATATATTTACGCAGATGGAAATATTAATATCACAGGACGGGACAGGCATGGATATGGACTCAATTTGCAACTAAAAAAAGGTTGGAATAGCGTTGTACAGGATAAAAACACACGAATTTGGACTGTTCGGGAGATACCATACGATTGGGAGTGGGATAGTTAAATAATAGTGAACCATAATAAAAAGAAATAAAATTATGAAGAAATTCTCGTTTATTTTAGTAGCCTTGATTGGCTTTAGTATTATTAGTGCGAATGCACAATCTGTTACAATGACAAAAGAAAAAGATAGAACTTATGTAATGAATAACGGAACTATACATACCGTAAGTAGCAATGATGACCTTTCATTTATTCAATTAAAAAATGTTAAATGGTCGTGTAATTTTGATTTTGAACCGTATAGGGGTAGAATTGTGAATATGTCAAATCGCAAACTAACATTTAAAGTAACATGCATAGATTGTAACAATGTTAAAAATCCCATACAAATAATTATCGTTGAACCCAATACTTTTCAAAGAATATTATTTGCCTCGAAAGATAATTATGCAATAAAAATAAATAAAATAAAATCTGAAAATCAATAGTCCGAATAAGGAACGGACGTAAAGAAAGGTATTCGACAATGCAAAAGAAAATAACAAACGTGGAGTTCAGAGACCACTTAACTTAAATATATAATAACATGGCATACAACGATTTTTTACCGATTGAAGATAATCAATCAAACAAAACAGCCCCAAAAGGAATAATTTGGAAAGCAATAATTACCATTGTTTTTGGTATAATATTCTATTTTTCAATATTATCTTTAAGATTCTATTGGCTTATTTTCTTATTCAGGTGGTCGCCTGTGATAATTTTATTTTTGACTTTTGGTCTTTTCATTGTTAAAAACAAATTGTGGAAAGAACCCGAAAAATGCGATAAAGTATTGAATGGATTTTACATTGCAATACTGTTTTTCAGTACATTAAGTGTTTTGTTTTTATTTTTTCTCTTCCATTATTATTATTAACTTTTAAAAATATGGCATACAACGATTTTATACCGATAGGGGACACGCAATCTGAACTCGAAAAAGAGATACTTGATATTATTGAAGTTAATTCTTTCTCGAAAAATATACTTGCTGCATATAAAGCAAGACGAATCGCAAACAAGCTTAGTAAGGAAAAATACAGAAAGGCTAATTATAAAGAGTATGTAGAGATGCTTATGGTAAAATATTTTCCGAATGAACTCGCAAAAAGCAAATTAGGCACAAAGTATGCTCGATGGAAACACTTAGTAATTTCGTTATTTTTTCTAATTCCTTTTTCTGTACCAGTATTGTTGTTAATTGTGCTTCCAACTCGCAAAAAACTCAAAGAATTGTATCAAAATTAAAAATAAAATTTTATGGCATACAACGATTTCATACCGATAGAAGAAGAAAATAAAAATTTAGCCTTAGAAAAAGAATTGCTTGATATTTTTGCAGTTAATTCTTATTCTAAAAATATTTTTGCAGCATTCAAAGCAAGAATATATGCAAATAAACTTTGCAAAGCGAAGTATAGAAAAGCAAATTATAAAGAATATGTGGAAATGCTTATGGTAAAAAATTATCCGCAGGAACTTGAAAAAGCCCGATTAGGCGCAAAATTTCTTTTTTGGCTCTGCCTTTCGGTGATTTTAGTAATAATTCCCCCTTATTTCATTGTAATTATTTTAATACGCATACTGGTTTCCACAATATTAATATGGGAAATTGTTGTTCCTGTTTATCAAAAACTCGAAAAATTGTATCAATAAAATTAAAATATATGAGCAAACTACTAACTGAAATAACAGCATTTAAGCAAAAATCCGCAACCTTTTTGCAGGACAAGGCAAAAAATGCCATGATGCAAATCGTGCAGCAAAACAGCAATTACGAAAAATTTATTGCTGCCACCGATTTTTCGGCTGCAATGTCTGCGTGGGAA
>JAITOP010000129.1 GCA_031289895.1 Prevotellaceae bacterium | reverse complement strand
GATAGTTTGTAATTTTTTTTGTTAGTTATTTGTTGTTTTCATAAAAATAAACTAATTTTGGACAAATATTTTAACTATGTGTTAACAAAAACTAAATAGTTATGAAAAAATTTTTGCTTTTTATTTTCTTGATTGCTACCAACATAACTGTTTTTTCGAAAACAGAGGTTGATTCTGTTTTTTCTGTTTTATTTGAAACAATGAAAAACGAAAAGACATTTATCGAGGCAAAAGAAAATCGTATTCAAACCAACATGAAAATGCTTGATATTCCGAATTTATCGCTTCCGCAACGATATTTTATTAATTTACAGTTGCATGAAGAATATTGCGTTTACAAAGTTGATTCGGCAATACATTATATGGAAATAAATATGAAAATTGCTGAACAACTGCATAATACGGAATATATTTATCAAACCAAACTGAATTTATCGTTTACGTATTGGATAAAAGGACGTTTTCTCGAATCTGTGCAAATGTTAAACAGTTTAGACCGAAAAATGTTTGACGATTTGCCTCAGTGGCTGCTTATTAACTATTACGAGGCTTACAAACGCATTTACATTTATTATTTTACAACCAACGAAAATAATGCAAGTTACTATTACAAAACAAGTAATTTGTATCGCGATTCGTTGTTGCAGATTGTGCCTGTTGACGGCATTTCATATCATGTGCTTACTGCCGAAAAACTTACAGACGAAAACCGAACCGACGATGCCAAACAAATGCTGTTTCGCGCACTCGAAATGTCGAAAGCCGAAGACCATGAACGCGCTATATTAACTAACATATTGGCAGCTATCTACAAAAAAGAAGAAAATGCGGAAATGCAAAAAAAATATTTTGCGCTGTCGGCGATATACGACATTAAAAATGCGATAAAGGAAAATTCGTCGATGATGTCGCTTGCTTTGCTGTTGTTTGAACAAGGCGATATTGACAATTCGTATAAATTCATAAAATTTTCGATGGACGATGCCGTTTTTTGCAATGCCCGCTTTCGTGCTTTTGAAATTTCCAAAGTATTTCCTATTATCGATGCCGCTTATAAAAGCAAAACTGATGCGCAAAAAAGCAAACTGAAAAAATATCTTTTTACGGTGAGTTTGCTATCGCTGTTTCTTATTATTGCTGTGATTTATGTTTCGATACAAATGAAAAGATATTCTAAAATCCGACAAAAATTATATGCAACAAATACAAAATTAAACGAACTGAACGTGAATTTGCACGAATCGAATGTGAAACTTAACGAACTGAACGAACAGCATTTAACCGTAAATAAAAAGTTGAAAGAATCAAACCGCATAAAAGAAGCCTATCTTGGAAAATTTATTGATTTATGTTCAAATTATATCGAAAAACTTGATAATTACCGCCGCCGCCTTAATCGCATTGCCAACAACGGAAAAATAGACGAACTGATAATGTCGCTAAAATCATCTCAGTTTATAGAAGACGAATTAAGCGATTTTTATACCAATTTCGACGAAACATTTTTGCGAATTTATCCAACTTTTATCAACGATTTTAACGCATTGTTTCCAAAAGAAGAGCAACAAATTCCAAAACAAAACGAACTGCTGAATACCGAACTTCGTATTTACGCACTTATAAGGCTCGGAATAACCGACAGCGCAAAAATTTCAGTCTTTCTAAGATACTCAATCACTACAATTTACACATATCGCTCAAAACTGAAAAACAAATCATTCTTCCCCGAAAATTTAGAAGAACAAATAATGAAAATCGGAATTGTTTGATTTTAGTCGTAAGTTAAATAGTCATAAGTCATAAGTTGTAAGTTGTAAGTCATAAGTTGTAAGTCATAAGTTGTAAGTCTGTTTTTTATTGTTTTGTTGTTGATTTGTTTAGTGATAAAAAATAAACGACCTATAAAAGATTGAATGAATCCGTTAGGATTCAAATGTTTATAGAAAAAGAATGCCCGCACACCACCTTCGACCCCGTACGGTGGGCTGGCATGAATCGTCTTTTTTAACATATTTTATACCACCCTGATATGAATTTATTGACAATTAAATCACTGAAAATCAATCGTTCAAAAAATCGAGGTGTTAAAAACATGGAAAAATATCATTCGATTTATGCCATCCCACCATACGGGGTTGAACAATGGGGTATTTGTACATTTTACCAACATACAATCCCTATCTGGATTTTTTTGTCATCTGTTATAATTTTGTTATTTGTCAGTGCTACACAGGATTTCAGGATTTTAAAATTTAATTCTGCTACTAATCATTAACAACTAATCATTAATCATTAACAATTAATCACTAACAACTAATCACTAATCATTAACAACTAATCACTAATTTATCCACCGTCCATCTTCTTTAATCAGGGCGACGAGTTCGTCAACGGCATTTGCTTGGGGGATGTTGCGTTTTACGAGTTCTTTGTTTTTGTACAATGATATTTTTTTTGCGCCTGCGCCTACATATCCGTAATCGGCATCAGCCATTTCGCCTATGCCGTTTACGATGCAGCCCATTACTGCTATTTTTAAATGTTTGAGATGCGATGTTTTATTTTTTATTTCTGTCAATGTTTTTTGGATGTCGAAAAGCGTGCGCCCACAACTTGGACATGCAATAAATTCTGTTTTGCTGAATCGTACTCGCGTTGCCTGCAATATTGAAAAACAAATTTTTGTGATATTTTTTGATTCCGATTTTATGTTTTGTAAACAAACGGCATCTCCGAAACCATCAATCAGTAATGCGCCAAAGTCGCATGCTGCCTTTATTTGCAACGATTCGATATTGTTGTCATCATAAATTCTGCGAATAATTACGGGGTTTTTTACATCTGCATTTTCCAACATCAAAAAACAAGCGCGTAGTTCGGCAATTGCATTAGTATTATTGCTTTCTATAATTAAAATGTTATCGGGATTTTTTGTTAGCCATGCAATAAAATCATCATTAAAAAACGAAATATCGCAACATATAATATTTTCAGATTCATCCGAAAGTATTGTTATTCCTTGCGTTGTAGCATCAAACAGCGACGAGCCTGTATAAACCGCATCGGGAGAATTGTCGGTTTTTATCCATTTTTCATTGTTTTTCACAAATCCTAAATTTTCAAAATCTTTATCATAAATAGGATTTATATGCGACAAATCGGCAACAACAGCGATTTGATTATCACCGCCAAAACCGTTTACTGCCTTCGTTTTTCGTTGTTTATATTCGTATGGTGAATATTTTTTAAAATCAATATCAGGAATAGCATCGTGTTTTTGACGATTTACAAAATAATCAACTATTTTTTTTGCAACGGGAATTTCATTTTCGGGAGCTTCGGTAAGCGAAACGCGAATTGTATCGCCCAATCCATCAGCAAGTAAAGTTCCAATTCCTGCGGCAGATTTTATACGACCATCTTCGCCATCGCCTGTTTCGGTAACGCCTATGTGCAAAGGAAAATTCATATTTTCGGCGTTCATTTTTACTGCCAGCAATCGGTAAGCATACACCATTACACGGGTATTACTCGATTTCATAGACACAACAATATCTTCAAATTTTTCGTGTTTGCAAATTCTCAAAAATTCCATTGCCGACTCAACCATTCCTGTCGGAGTATCGCCATAACGATTTGTAATTCTTTCTGATAAAGAGCCGTGATTTACGCCTATCCGCAATGCCGTTTTGTATTGCTTGCAAATATCAATTAAAGAAACAAACTCGTTGCGCAAACGTTGCAGTTCGGCATCGTATTCGTTATCATCAAGAATTTTATTTGAATTATGTTTTTTATCAATAAAATTTCCCGGATTTATTCTTACTTTTTCGACATATTGAGCAACAATTTTTGCTACTTGCGGATTGAAATGAACATCGGCAATTAACGGAATATTAATTTTTTCGTGATTAAGTTTTTGTCTGATAATTTTCATGGCTTCGGCTTCGGGCTTGCCTTGCACGGTTGCTCTGACATAATTTGCGCCTGCTTTTGCAATTTTTTTGCATTGCTCCACAACCTTGTCAATATCAGTTGTAGCAACGTTTATCATCGATTGTGTGCGAATGGGATTGCTACCGCCAAGCGGAACATTTCCTATATTTACGACATTCGTTTTACTCCGATTATATTTAGTAAGACTTTTACAGAACATTTTATTTTTTAAAATTTGCAAATTTATATAAAACGCCAAACGAAATCTGCATGCTTACAGGTTGTATGTATCTGATTCGCTCGTCATTATACTTAGGTTTATAGAGATATGTAAGTCCGTAATTATATCTGAATTCTGCCAGCAATTCAATGCGTTGCGATATGTGAAAACCTGCGCCGCCGCCAACACAAAATCCAAATTCAAAACGACTATCTTTGGGCGAAAACTCGGCTGCAACTTCGTTTGTTGATGTTTCGGTTTTTATTTTATACTTCATTTTTTGAGCATAACCAACATAAAATCCGAAATTTGCGAACAGCATAAAATTACCAACTTCAAAGCGTAAATTTCCAAGCACAGGCAGTTCCCACGACTCGCGAATGTGTGTGGTATCATTTTCGCGGTATGAAAATCCTCTGTTTAATTTGTTAAATTCTGCCTGAAGTCCTGTGTGTTTATCAATATATAATTTGTAAACCACTCCATAGTTGATGCTCGAATATGGGTCTGTTCGGCGGTAACTAAATCTGTCGATAGTTATATCCGAACTGTTATAACCGCCGCGAATTCCAATCCAGTGTTGAGCTTCGGAGTTTATGGCTATCAGCAATAATATTGTAATAATTAATATTTTTTTCATTTTTTTGTTAGTTTTTTTGAGATAATTGTCAAATTTTATTAGTCAAAAAAGTTTTTCATATCAACAATCAAAACGGTTTCCCAGCCTTGCCGAAGTTTTATCGCCGTTTTTCCATCATCTAATTTATATAATTTCACACGTTCCGG
>JAITOP010000091.1 GCA_031289895.1 Prevotellaceae bacterium | reverse complement strand
GTCTTGTGATTCGTGTCCTCCTGTATGACTCATGGTGAACGCGCCGTCTTCAATCGCCCACACGTCAGGGATTCCCTGCATGTTGTAGCCATGCCAGCCGTTGAATGTTTTACCGTCGAACAGCAGTTGCCAGCCGACTTTTTGTTCTTTGTCGGACAGGGTGTTGGGTACAGCCAAAACGTCTGATTCCGCCCAAAGTTTCGCGGGGTCGGCCGGTTTGCCTGAACATCCCGCAAGTAGAGCCATTAAAGCGACTCCCAGAAAACAATGTATTTTTCTCATTTGTTTATGTAATTAAAAACGCCGCAAAGGTAATACGACATGCGCGATTGAAAAATGGATTTTTATTGCTAAAAAAATGGATTATTATGGCTAATAAAGTTTCAATCACTTTTTCAACACCTCTTAAAAATCTTAAAATACCTAATATATTCGTTTTCTATAAAAATTTGTTCGTATCTTTGCGCCAAAGTTTTAAATTATGGCAGTAAACAAATTAATATTAGGCGACAACCTCGAAATAATAAAAAATGACTTACGACATACAACTTACAACTAATCAGGAAAGCGCAGTGCTTATTGGCGTAATTACAAACGAACAAAGCGATTTGCAAACAAAAGAATATCTTGACGAATTGGAATTTTTGGCTGAAACGGCAGGCGCAATTACTGTAAAAACTTTCACTCAGAAATTGGACAGAGCAAATTCAAAAACTTTTGTAGGTTCGGGAAAGATTGATGAAATACAAGACTACATTAAGCAAAACGAAATTGACATCGCCATTTTTGATGATGAATTATCGCCTTCGCAAATTAAAAATATCGAGAAAATTTTAGAATGTAAAATACTCGACCGCACAAGCCTCATTCTTGATATTTTTGCAAAACGCGCAAAAACCGCTTATGCAAAAACACAGGTTGAATTGGCTCAATATCAATACCTGTTGCCGCGCCTTACCCGAATGTGGACGCACTTAGAACGTCAACGTGGAGGCGGAATAGGACGTTACGGTCCCGGCGAAACGCAGCTCGAAACCGACCGCCGAATTATTCTGACCCGAATATCAAAACTGAAAGAACAATTAAAAAAAATCGACAAACAAATGGTTTCGCAACGCTCCAATCGAGGCAATCTGGTTCGTTTGGCATTGGTAGGATACACCAATGTAGGCAAATCAACTCTGATGAATTTGTTGAGCAAATCCGACGTGTTTGCCGAAAATAAATTATTTGCCACACTCGATACTACCGTGCGTAAAGTTGTTGTCGAAAATCTTCCGTTTTTACTTTCGGATACTGTTGGATTTATTCGCAAATTGCCCACGCAGCTTGTCGAATCGTTTAAATCCACACTCGACGAAGTTCGCGAAGCCGACGTTTTAATTCATGTTGTTGACATTTCACATCCTAATTGCGAAGAGCAAATAAACGTTGTAAAGCAAACGCTGCTTGAAATTGGCGCAACCGACAAACCTGTTTTTCTTGTATTCAACAAAATTGATGCCTATACTTTTATCGAAAAATCCGAAGACGATTTAACTCCGCCAACAGCCGAAAATTATTCGCTCGAACAGTTGATGAACAGTTGGATTGCCAAAGAAAACATACCATGTATTTTTATCTCGGCAAAACATAAAACCAATGTCGAAAAACTACGTAACGATATTTATAAAATTGTAGCCGAAATTCATGCCGGACGCTATCCTTTTAATAATTTTTTGTATTGAAAAACATTGTTTTTTGTTTAATTGTTTTTTGTTGATTTGTTTTTTTGTTGATTTGAATAGGCACACAGATTACACAGATGCGACAGATTTACACAGATAAAAATCAATTACGAATTACGATTTTTTGATTAAAAAACTCTTTATAAACTTTATGAACTTTAAAAACTTCTAACTTTATAAACTTTAAAAACTTTCTAACTTTTTGGCTCTTATTTTTCGTGTTGAAAACATGTTGAAAAAATACTATAATGAGTTGCCTGTGATTGTAAATAAAAACATACTTTTGCGCTGATATTTTGTGCAGATTATTAAAAATAAATATGATTATCAAAAAAAACGAAACGGAAAAATTATTCTATTCTATTGGCGAAGTTGCAAATCTTTTTGGCGAAGAAACATCTACTATTCGCTTTTGGACAAAGCATTTCGGAAGTTTGGTAAATCCGAAAAGAAATAACAAAGGCGACAGACTTTTTTCGCAACAAGATGTTGAAACAATAAAATTAATACATTTTTTAGTTCGCGAACAAGGAATGAAATTAGATGGCGCATATAAACGAATAATCGAAAATCGCGAAGGCTCAATGAAAAATATGCAGGCAATAAAAACACTCGAACAAATAAAAAAACAATTGCTGGAAATAAAAGATTCTATATGAAAATTAAAGATGTAATACAATGTATTGAAGACTATGCTCCGCTACGTTATCAGGAAGATTTTGACAACGCGGGATTGATAGTCGGAGATGCCGAAACTGAAACAAATTCGGCACTTTTGTGTATTGATATTACCGAAGAAATTGTTGACGAAGCAATATCAAAAAATATAAATTTTATTATTTCTCATCATCCTGTTGTATTTTTTGGATTGAAAAAATTTACAGGAAAAAATTCGACTCAACGCATAATTGCAAAAGCAATAAAAAACGATATATCGCTTTATGCCGCACATACAAATATGGATAATATTGCAGGCGGAGTAAACACAAAAATTTGCGAAAAAATTGGACTTGTCGATTGCAAAATTTTGTTGCCGAAAAAAAACGAATTAGTAAAAATTGCAGTTTATGTTCCCGAATCATATTCCGAAAAAATACTTAATGCAATGTTAGCGGCAGGAGCAGGAAACATAGGCGCATACAGCGATTGCAGCTTTTGCACAAAAGGCAAAGGAACATTCAAAGCAGGCGAAAATACAAATCCGTTTATAGGCGAAAAAGGAAAATTGCACACCGAAGACGAAATAAAAATTGAAGTTATCGCCACAAAAAATGATTTGCCGAAAATAAAAAACGCAATACTAAAAAATCATCCATACGAAGAAGTTGCTTACGACATATACAATATCGACAACGAATACAAAAATGCAGGCTCGGGAATGATTGGAAATTTACCCAAACCGATGACACACGATGAGTTTTACAAAATGCTGAAAAATATTTTTTCTTTAAAAATTATTCGTTCTACAAAACCTGTTTCAGCAAGCATTTCGCGCGTTGCAGTATGCGGCGGAGCAGGAAGTTTTTTGCTTAACGATGCTATCGCAAATCAAGCTGACATTTTCGTTTCAGGCGATTTTAAATATCACCAGTTTTTTGATGCGGAAAATAAAATTACAATTGCAGATATAGGACATTTCGAGAGCGAACAATTTACTACCGAAATATTTTGTGATATTATTAAAAAAAATTTATCTAACTTTGCAGCGCAAATTGCTCAAAAAAATATAAACCCTATTATTTATATTATTTATTAAACAAAAAAAATTATGGCAAAAAAAGAAACCAAAGCAGAAGCTACTACGCCTGCGAAACCTGTGGAAGCGACTGCAAAAAAAGCAGTAGCAAAAAAAGTTGTGAAAAAGGCAGCGCCTGCTAAAAAAGCTGCGCCTGCTAAAAAAGTTGCAGTGAAAAAAGCTGCACCTGCTAAGAAAGCAGCAGTGAAAAAAGCTGCGCCTGCTAAGAAAGTTGTAGCAAAAAAAGTTGTGAAAAAAGCAGAACCTGCTAAGAAAGTTGCTCCGGCAAAAAAAGCAGCACCCGCTAAAAAAGTTGCAGTGAAAAAAGCTGCTCCTGCAAAAAAAGCGGTAGCAAAAAAAGTTGTGAAAAAAGCTGCTCCCGCTAAAAAAGCAGTTGTAAAAAAAGCAGCTCCGGCTAAGAAAGCAGTTGTAAAAAAAGCAGTGCCTGTTAAGAAAGCAGTAGTGAAAAAAGTTGTGAAAAAAGCAGCTCCGGCAAAAAAAGTTGCACCGGCAAAAAAAGCAGCTCCTAAAAAGTAAGAAATGTATTTCTTATCAGTTTAAAAAAATTATTTAATTAAATGGCAGAAAAAACGAAAAAAACAGAAGAAAAAAAAGTTGTGAAAGCTTCGTCGAAAAAAGCAGCAGAAAAACCGATAATAGAAAAAACGAAAGCAGAAAAACCGGCAAAAACAAAATCCGAAAAAAGTTCTGCATTGTCTGATTTATCATCGGTAAACAAATTGCGATTATTGTACGAATTACAAATTATTGATTCAAGTATCGACAATATTAAAACCGTAAGAGGCGAATTACCTCTCGAAGTTCAGGACTTGGAAGATGAAATCATAGGATTTGATACTCGTATTAAAAACTTAGTACAAGAAATCAGAGAAATCGAAAGTAATGTAGCACAACGAAAAATCGGTGTTGAAACATCAAAAAATCTCATAAAAAAATATGAAGACCAACAAAAAAATGTAAGAAACAACCGTGAGTTTGATTCGTTATCAAAAGAGCTGGAATTTCAAGGTTTGGAAATTGAGTTGAACGAAAAGATTGTAAGAGAACTCGGCTTAAAAATCAAAGAGAAAAAACGTGATATTGATGCAGCAAAAGCTTTACTTGCTGATAAAAAAATCGCTCTCGATGAAAAAAAGCACGAACTAAGTGAAATTACTTCCGAAACTGCCCACGACGAAAAGGAACTAATCAGTCGTACAGATGAAATTAAAAAACTGATTGAACCGCGCTTACTTACCGCTTACAACAAAATTCGTCATAATGCACGAAACGGATTGGCTGTGGTAACTGTAAAACGCGATGCCTGCGGTGGCTGTTTCAACAAAATTCCGCCTCAACGTCAATTAGACATTAAGCTGAGCAAGAAAGTGATTGTTTGCGAATATTGCGGTCGCATTCTTGTGGACGCCGATTTTGCAGGAGAATAATTGCAAACAGTAATGAATAAACAAAAAGCCGATTTTTTAGAAGTCGGCTTTTGTTTCTGTTTTAAATTTATGAACAAATCAATAGTCTGTTTTTGCCCAAAAATTTATTTCATATTTTCCGTCATTTGCTGTAACCAAGCTAATGCTTGCAGGCTTTGCAAGAAAATTCCATATCTCCGACAGCGAACAATTTTTAAAATATGCAAGCAAAATTCTCAAAGCTATTCCATGCACAACAATTAAAATTGTTTCGTTGGGATGATTTAACACAATTTCTTCAACTTTATTTGACAAACGCAACCGAAAACTATCAAAAGTTTCGCCGCAATTATCAGGCGAATACAAATCGGGTTGGTAGAAAAAATGTTGAAACTCAGTGGCATATCGCAATTTAACCTCTTCGGTAGGCATCCCCTCCCACTCGCCCATGTTTATTTCCCGTAATTCTTCGCAAACATAAAGAGGCAAATTTTTATTGCTGTTAATAATATTTGCGGTAATAACAGCACGCTTGCACGAGCTTGTATAAATCGCATCAACCGAAATATCATTTAAATATTCCGAAAGTAAATTCACTTGATTTATTCCATTCGCAGTGAGCGGCGAATCATGCTGTCCCTGAAACCGGCGTTGAATATTCCATTCGGTTTCGCCATGTCGTGTTATGTATAATTTTGTCATAATATCTTTTTTGATTTTTAAATTCACATTAATACATCAATAATTTCGGCAACAACATAAGTGCTGCCGCCGATAAAAATAACATCATCTTTTTGCGCTGATTTGCGGGCATAAAATAAGGCATCTTTTACGTTTGAAATTATTTCGCCGTGCAGATTTTCAGTAGCGCAAAACTTTGCCAAATCGGCGGCTGGCATTGCTCGTGGAATATCTGCATTTGTAAAAACATAAAACGCATCTTTCGGCAAAAGAGGCAAAACAGAATTTAAATCTTTGTCGCCAACCATTCCGAAAACGAAAAATAATTTATTGCGTTTAATAGATTTCAACTGCGTCATACTTAAATTTAAGCCGTGCGAATTGTGTCCTGTATCGCAAATTGTGAGCGGATTTTTTGAAAGAATTTGCCAACGTCCGCGCAAACCTGTTTGTTGTGCAGCGTTTGCAAATCCGCTGAATATCGCATCATTATTTATTTTTATAAGATTATTTTTTTGCAAAACAGCAATCGCCGCAAGCACAGTAATTATATTTTTTTGCTGATAATTTCCAAGTAAATCAAGTTGTATTTTCTGATTTTCAAAAGCGATAAAATCATTATTCAGCGCGGATATTTTAAATTGCTGATATGTGTCGCAGTCGCTGATTTTATTGGCTTTTATACATTGCGATGCAAAAATAATTTCGGCATTTTCGCGTTTTGCTTTTTCGTTAAAAACAACTGCCGATTCTTCATTCCATTCGCCAATTACGATTGGTGTTTTTGGTTTAATAATTTCTGCTTTTTCGCGTGCAATAGATGTAATTGTATTTCCCAAAAATTCGGTGTGGTCAAAGCCTATATTTGTTATCACACTTAACAATGGCGAAATAATATTTGTAGAATCCAATCGCCCTCCAAGCCCAACTTCAACAACGGCAAAATCGACAGCCTGCCTTGCAAAATAATCGAAAGCCAAAGCAACAGTCATCTCAAAAAACGAAGGTTGAAGTTCGTCGAAAATATGTTTATACAATTTTACAAAATCAATAACTTCCTGTTCGGATATTTCTTTTCCGTTGATTTTTATTCGCTCGCGAAAATCGGTTAAATGAGGCGATGTATAAAGCCCCACTTTGTAGCCCGCAGATTGCAAAACCGAAGCAATAATGTGCGATACAGAGCCTTTTCCATTTGTTCCGGCAACATGAATTGATTTAAATTTTGTGTGCGGATTACCAAAAATTTCATCCAATTTCAGCGTTGTATCCAGATTGGCTTTATAAGCAGCCGCGCCAATGCGATGAAACATCGGCAAACTATTAAAAAGATAATTTGTAGTTTCGGAATAAGTCATTTGAAATTTAAATTTTATAAAACATCGCGTTGAAAAATATATGTTTTTCAAAATAAATAATTGCAAAAATCAACATCATTTTATTCTGATGTAACATTAAAATCTTTTGTATTTCTAAGCAAAAACGATTCGGTATTTACCAAACCGCTTTGTGGCTTGGTTTTGATGAATTTAAATCGTGTCTGCAAAAGAGTTGATTCCTCGTCGTTTGTTATACAGTTTATAAAATTATTTCCGTATTTAGCTAATTTATCAACAAAATAAAGACCTAAATCGTAGCCCTGAAACGAAAATCCTGACGGGTCGCCTTTGTAATAATATCTGTATTTTGCTATAAAATTTTTCACTTCGGCGCGATTGTAATCTACAAAAAACGGTTGTATCGTAGCCAGATTTAAATTGTGAATATAGTCGAAATTCAAACTGTTTTCAAACGTCTTCCAACGTGATGAACCATAAACCGTTATATCATATTTCAAACTTATCGAAAGAGCATTCAGTTTCGACAAAACATCCATAACAAAAACGTTGTTGTTGGATGCTACAAAAATATTGTTTTTCGTGCCTTTTTTCAGAACATTTTGCAAGCCTTCATTATGACTTTTATGCAAAAAATATTGATATGTTTTTACTTGTTTTTCGCAGTTTTTAAGCGATTTCAAAAAATTATTGAAACCTACCGAATCGGTTATTTCTTCGTAAATTACAATAATATTTTCGGCAACATCGCAATTGCACAGTATTTTATTCAGTTTTTCGGTTTGAAGTTCTACGGGAGTAAAAGCCTGAATAAAATATTTATTTTCGGATGCAATATTTTCCGTTTCGTGCGAAAACGTTGACACAATCGGAACTTTATATTGATTTGCAATTTTTGCGAACGCGCTTATCATATTTTTTGAAATATTACCGATTATCAATTGTGTATTTTCAAACACTGTCGAATCAAGCGCAGTTAATGTTTTTACATCGCTCACATCAATAGTTTTAATATTTACCGAAATATTATTGCGTTTTAACGAGTCGATTGCCAAAAGAAAACCTTCGTAAAATTCAATAAAATCGTAAGTGATGTGCTGATTTTTTATCAGTTTTTCGTTTATAACGGCAGTTCTTATCGGCAACAATAATACCACGTTCAGCACATCGCCCGAATATAAATTTGCTTTACAATCGACATTCAACAACTCGTCATTTTCTTTAATTATTGTGTCTTGTTTTGTTGTATTATCTGCAATATTTTCGGCGTATATCTCTTTATCATTGGGATAAACAGTGATATATTGTCCTTTTTTTAATTTTGTGTTTTGAGTTAAAAACGAGTTATATTTTAAAATACTTTCAACCGAACAATTATATTTTTTTGCTATTGTCTCAATGTCATCGCCGCTTTTCACCTTATGTTTTATCGCCGATAATGTTGTTTCGGTATCAATATTTTTTGTATTGATTTCATCTTTTTTACTGACTTCATCTTTCTTACTGATTTCATCTTTTTTAGTGATTTCATCTTTTTTATCGGCTTCCTTTTTTTTATTCGCATCATCAGTAATTTTTGTTTCGTTTTTTACTGCTTTTGCTGTTTCGGTTTTCGAGTCTGTTTTATCGGGAATTTTCAATCGCTGACCCGTTTTCAATCCTTGCGACAGCAGTGGATTATTCGATATAAGTTCATCCTGCGAAATGCCGTAAACCCGACAAAGCGAATAAATTGTTTCACCTTGTTTTACAAGATGTACGTAATAAATATTATCGCCGATGCGTATTTTTTCTGTCGATTTTATTATTTCAACCTGTGAAAAAGCAGAAAAAACAAACAGTAGCAAAACAAGCGGCAACAGATATTTCAATATTTTTCTTTTCATTTTATGGTATGTTTTTTTGTAAAATTACAAATTAAAAAACAAGCCTAAGCAGCATATTTTTTATGTTTTCTTCGATACGAACATAAATATTGTCGGTGTATTCTGTTTTTTTGAATTTTTCGCCAACAATATTTTCATATAATTCTATATATCTATTGCTAATATTTTCAACAATTTCATCTGTCATTTCGGGAATTTGTTGTCCTTGCTTGCCTTGAAAATTATTTTCCATCAGCCATTCGCGCACAAATTCTTTTGATAACTGGCGTTGCGGCTTATCGTTTTTAAAATTTTCGGCATAACTGTCGGCATAAAAATATCGGGACGAATCGGGTGTGTGAATTTCGTCGATAAGATAAATTTCGTCGTTACGTTTTCCAAATTCATATTTTGTGTCAACAAGTATTAATCCTTGTTTTGTCGCCATTTCGCTGCCGCGTTCAAACAATGCAAGCGTAATTTTTTCGAGTTGCAAATAATCTTCTTCCGAAATCAAACCTTTCGAAATAATTTCTTCGCGTGAAATATCTTCATCGTGTGTGCCAAGCTCTGCTTTGGTTGTAGGCGTTATTACCGGTTTATCGAATTGTTGATTTTCGCTCATTCCGTCAGGAACTTTCACTCCGCAAATTTCGCGGCTGCCCGATTTGTAAGCCCTCCACGCACTTCCCGTAAGATAGCCGCGAACAATCATTTCGACAGGAAACGGCTGACATTTATATCCCACCGTTACCATTGGGTCGGGCGATGCAATTTTCCAATTGGGAACAATATCCGCCGTTGCGTCCAAAAATTTTGATGCTATTTGGTTCAATACTTGTCCTTTGTACGGAATTCCTTTGGGCAGCACAACATCAAATGCCGAAATTCTGTCGGTAACAATCATTACCAGAATATCGTCGGCAATGCTATATACATCGCGCACTTTGCCAACATATTTGCCTGTTTGTTTTGAAAAATCAAATTCTGTTTTTACAATAGATTTCATCGTTTTTTATTTTTTATTATTATTTTTATTTTCTTCATTTTTTTCAAACGCATTGATAATTGTTTTCACCAAAGGATGTCTGATAATATCGCTGTTGTCGAAATCAATAAATCCTATGTTTTTTACATCTGCAAGTATTCTGCGAATTTTCAGCAATCCCGAATCGTTTTTAAACGGCAAATCAATTTGAGTAACGTCTCCTGTAACAATAAATTTGGCATTGCATCCCATTCGCGTAAGAAACATTTTTATCTGATTAATAGTTGTATTCTGCGCTTCATCAAGTATCACAAAAGCGTTATCCAGCGTGCGACCGCGCATATATGCAAGCGGAGCAATCTGCACCGTTCCATCTTCGATATATGTTTGAAGTTTGCGCGGCGGAATCATATCATTTAACGCATCGTATAAAGGCTGCAAATACGGGTCGAGTTTTTCTTTAAAATCGCCGGGTAAAAATCCGAGCCTCTCCCCTGCCTCAACTGCCGGTCGCGTAAGAATAATTTTGCGAACTTCTTTATTGCGAAGCGCACACACAGCAAGCGCAATTGCAGTATAAGTTTTTCCCGAACCCGCCGGACCAACGGCAAACAGCAAATCGTTTTGCTTGTAAAGTTCTACAAGTTTCCGTTGATTTTCGGTGCGGGAGCGAATTATTCGCCCGTTATTTCCGTAAACAATAATATCGTTTGTATTGATATTGCTGCTGTTTTCGGGACTCTCTTCTTTCAAAAAAATATCCGACAGCATCGACTCCGTCAAATTTCCATGCCTCAACAAATATTCGGTAATGATGTTTAATTTATTTTCGAAACGTTCGATTTCTGCATCATCGCCAATTACGCGAATTTCTTCTCCGCGCGAAATAATTTTAAGTTTAGGAAATTGCGAAACAATGAAATTATAGTTTACGTTATTTATTCCGTACAACTTAACAATGTCAATATCTTCGATAACCAATAATTTTTCTGCCATTAAATTTTTTAATTTCTAATCTAATTTACAAAGATATAAAAAGTTTTTTAATGAATGTTTAGTTAGTCGTAAGTTGTAAGTCGTAAGTCATAAGTTGTTGGTCGTTGGTCGTTGGTATTTAGTCGTTGGTCGTTGGTTGTTAGTCGTTGGTTGTTGGTCGTTGGTCGTTGGTTGTTAGTCGTTGGTCGTTGGTTGTTGGTTGTTGGTTGTTGGTTGTTAGTCGTTGGTCGTTGGTCGTTAGTCGTCTGGGGCAACGCATTAAAGCAATTTAAGCTGCTGTATATTAACTCATTACACCATCTAAAACATCCTGACTTTGTGTTCGTAAATTATTGAATTTTAATATTTTAGTTGCTTTTAATGCGTTGATACTATCAAAAAAGAGCAAAACAACAGCAGACATTGGCAGCAAATGACTGCGATTAATACTAAACAGTTACCAAAACCCTTATTTTGGAAAGCCACCCTTAGTAGCAGAGTATTAGCCTCGATATTCTACCCTTATTCCCTTATTTACAACATTTTAATAAGGGAATAAGGGTATGTGTTACTTGTTTTCGGCTACTAAGGGAACTTTTTGTAAATAAGGGTTTTATCTGTTATTTATTTTCTATACCTGAATCGGTATTTTGATAACTGTTTGGTATAATACAGAATACCAAATACAGAATACGGAATACAGAATACAGAATACAGAATACAGAATACCAAATACGGAATACTGAATACAGAATACTGAATACCAAATACCCAATCAAAATAAATACTCACTCGGCGATACTCCAAATTGCTTTTTGAAACTTGCCGAAAAGTGCGACAGTGTGCTAAATCCCGTCATATCGGCTACTTCAAACATTTTGTATTTGCCTTCCGATAATAATTCTGCCGCGCGATTGAGTTTGTAAGTTTTGAAAAATACATTAGGATTTTCGCCTGTTAAGCCTTTCACTTTATAATAAAATTTGGTGCGCGAAATTTTCAACACATCTATCATTCGCGCAATGTTGAGTTCGGTGTTGGATAGTTCATTTTCCATTAAACGATAAAGTTCTGTCATAAAACTATTATCTTGTGACGAAAGCATATTTGCATCAATTTTATCTATTTGTGTCGATTTGCTCAATATTTTACGAGTGTTTTCACGATTTTTAAGTTGCGATTTTATCAATGCCTGTAAATAATTCGGGTCAAAAGGTTTGGTTACATAAGCATCTGCGCCGGTATTCAATCCTTCAACCTGACTTTCGATTGTAACTTTGGCGGTAAGCAAAACAACGGGAATATGACAAAGTTGCATATCTTCTTTTATCATTTTACACAATTCATATCCGCTCAAACCCGGCATCACAACGTCGCTTATTACAAGGTCGGGTGCATCGTTTTTCACTATCTTAAAGGCTGTTGCGGCATCAAATCGCGTGATAACTTTGTAATACGGCAACAGCAATGTTTGCAAATAATGTGCAACTTCGGTATCATCGTCAACAATTAAAACGGTATATTGTTTTTCGCTGAGTTCGCGTTGTGCGAGATTATATTGTTCGTCGGTGAGCAAGGGGAAAAGTTCGCTTTGTTCTTCGTTATGTTCGCGTTCTTCGTTGGTGTATGAATTGTCGCTCACAGGAAGTATAAAAGTGAATATTGCGCCGCTTTCTTCGCGATTTTCGGCTTTAATATATCCATGATGAAGTTCGGTAAGGCAACGCGCATAATACAAACCTATGCCTGTTCCCCAATTATAAACGCCTTTAACATTATTCTCTATTTGAAAATAACGTTCAAATATTTTTTCGAGTTTATCATCCGGAATTGAAATTCCGCTGCCTGTATCGGTTACCGATATTTTTACATATTCGCTGCTTACATCTTTATCGGTTAAAGTAAAAATTTGAGATGCGCTGTTGCGCGATACAACATCAAAATTAATTGTAATTCGTCCTCCATCTTTTGTAAATTTCAAAGCATTTGAGATAAGATTTCCTGTTATTTTTTCGAGTTTATCGCCATCGAGCCACATAATAAACGAATCTTCAAAACCATACATATCCAATGTAATATTTTTGTTGTGCGCATTGATTTGAAAAATATCTATTTGCCGTGTCAGTATTGAAATAATATCGCTGCGTTTTACCCGTAATTTTAAAGTATCGTTTTCTAATTTATTAAAATCAAGTAACTGATTTACAAGTTTCAGCATACGGTTTACGCTTCGCTGAATAATATAAAGCAGGTTTTTCTTTTCGCCTGTAATTGTAGTATCGTCGCATAATTGTGTGATTGGTCCCGAAATCATTGTAAGAGGAGTACGAAATTCGTGCGAAACATTGGCGAAAAAACTCATATTCATTTTGTTTACACGCTGTTCTTGTTGTTTTTCATGTTGCGCTTGTATTGCAAGTTCTTTTTCTTTTTTTATTTTGAGCCATGCTTTTACCGATATGATAATTGCAGCAACCGACAGCAAAAAATAAATGCAATACGCCCACCACGTTCGCCACATCGCAGGTGCAACAATAACAACGATAGAGTTTTCGGCATCATCAATAGATTGATTATTGTTGGTGATTTTTACTCTGAATGTATATTTTCCGGCAGGCAAATTTGAATAATACGCCTGACGATTGTCGCCCGCATCTATCCATATTTTATCAAAACCTTCCATAATATAATAATAATGAGCGCGTTCATATTCGGAATAATCAAGCGCGGTAAACGATATTGTGAAACTGTTTTGATTGTGTTTCAGTCTGATTGTAGGATTATATGAAAGGTGCTTGTCTATACAACTGCTTTGCGCCGGATTGATTAACCTGTTGTGAATTTTCAAATCCTCAAACAGCAAAGGAATACGGCGTTTGTCGAGCGGTTCGGTTGAGTTGAAAAATGTAAGTCCGTGCGTTCCGCCGAAAACAAGAGTTTCGTCAGTCATAATACACGCGCTGCGTTCGTTAAACTGATTTCCGCCAATTCCATCATTGGTATAATAATTTGTAAATATATTGTTTGTTCGGTCGTATTTACTTAATCCGTACAATGTTGCAATCCAAACGTTGTTTTGTTTATCTTCGAGTATGCTCGAAATATCGTGGCAGGCAGTTCCGTGAATTGGTGTAACTTGTTTTGTTTTTGGCGAATACACAAATAGTCCGTTGGTAAACGTGCCTATCCAAATATCGCCTTTCAAATCTTCGTATAAAACCGAAGGAATAAAAACCGAACGTTTGATATGTTTAAGTATATCAATTTCTTTTGTTTCCCAAGTGCGGGTATTTATAAGTTTGGGATTTTGGTTGAACGAACCTACAAGTATTTCGCCGGACGATAATTTCAATATTTCGGTAGTAAACACAAATACAGGCGGATAAAGTTGAGTAGCGCGAAATTCTTTTTCGCCTTTAGCCAACGAATAAATATTTTCGTTGATTCCTGCGGCAAAAATTGTTCCATCGCTATCATGTTGCAGGCATAAAACCGAAGTGGGAAGCCAAAAAGTTGATACTTCGTTGATATTTCCGTTTTCATATTTACATTTAATTATTTTACCTATTTCGGCGATTAACCAAATAAAATTATCGTTATCGACAAACAAACGCGAAACTCTGTTTTTAAAATAATCTTTTTCTTGCGAAAAGAACTTTTTTGTGTCGATATTGCGAATAGTTTTATTGGCGGAATTATATACAAACAGTCCGTTCAGCGGCGTTGCTATCCAAAGATTATTGTTTTTGTCGGTAACAACAGATGTAACCGATTTATGCCCTATGCTCGACAACAAATAACTGCTGCTGTTGAATCGTTGCTTGTAACTGTATTTTATTTCATAACCTTGGTCAACCGAGCCAATCCACAAGTTATTTTGCGAATCGGTAAACATTGTTGTAATACGAAATTTTGGTGCTTGAAAAGGAAAATCATCTTCTGTTTCATTCACAATCTTTTCATTATCAAAATCGTAAAGAAACAATCCTATGTTGCTGTTTATTAGTAAAGCCGTGTTTGAATAAGGATGTATATACGTTATTATTGTTTTCGACAGCAAGGTATGATTTTGTATAACTTTTGGAATATCAACGTATTTGTTGGTTTTTGTATCGAAAATATAAAGCCTGTTGCCGGATGCAAGCCACAATTCGCCGTTATCTCTCATAAACGAATAGTGAATATAACTCGGCGTGTCAAATACCTCTTTCAACTCAAACTTTGCCGTGCCAAACCGCCGAATATGAAAAGGCGTTACCGACCATAAATTATTCGCTTTGTCGGTAAAACATCTGTTATTGTATGTTTTGTCAATGTCAAAATTGGCATCAATCATAACAAACGCTTTTTGTTCTGCACTGTATCGGCATAATTGCACAACCATATTCAAGAAAATTCGCCCTTCGCTGTCCTCCAAAATTTGCATTACATTTTGACTGAGATTTTCGATATTCACTTTTTCAAAACAATCTTTATTATTGTACATACAAATTCCGTTGGTTGTTGCAAACCACAAACGGTTTTTCGAATCTTTAAAAATATGTCGTATTTGATTATCGCACAGGCTCAACGAATCATCGCTGTTGAAATACTGATGATACTCGTAAATGCTGTATTTATTTGCTCCGCGCGGAGTTCCTATCCAGATATGCCCTAATTCATCTTCGGCAAACGTGCTGATTTGCTGATTTGAAATGTCGCCGGCAATCACGCGGCTGTCGTCTTTTTCGTCTGTATAGCGTTGTTCGGTGTCCGTGCATCCCGCAACAACCGCTGCAAACATTATTATTTTAATTAATCCTAAATTGTATGTCATAAGTGCTTTGTATTCTGTATTCTGTATTCTGTATTTGATTATTTCTTAAGATACTTAAGTTTCTTAAGAATCTTAAGATACTTAAGAGTATGAACCTCCCTGCAAATTTACACCTTTCTCCCCAAACTATTTCAACCGAAACTGTTAAAAAACTCCCTTTTGAACAAATACGAAAACATTTGAACATTTAGAACAATCATTTTTACAAATAAGCAAAACTTTTATACAAATTAACAAATATACGTGGTAAATAATCCATTAATTTGCATTGTGAAAATTTAAATGAATTTAACATTAACCTTATAGTAAATTTTAAAATGAAAAATTTTATGAATGAAAATCAAGTAAAAAGATGGACGGCGTTTGTTTTCCTTTTTTTGATGTGTGTATCTTTTATGTTTGCGCAAAACAAAATAAAGATAGCCGGAACTGTTACCGACCAGCGTAATGAACCATTGGTTGGCGTAAGTGTAATCGAAAAAGGTGTTATGAACGCAGCAACTACCGACCTTGAAGGGAAATTCAGTATTTCCGTAAATCAAGGCACTATTCTTGTTTTCTCGTACGTTGGGTATAAAACTCAGGAACGAGAGGCAATCAACGGATTAACCGTTATTTTAAATGAAGATGTTTTGGAAATTGACGAAACTGTTGTAATCGGTTATGGCGTGCAGAAAAAAAGTTCTGTAACAGGCTCAATTTCGCAGGTGAAATCCGAAGACATGGAGAACCGCACAATCACTCGCCCCGAACAGGCTTTGCAGGGAAAAACAGCAGGCGTGCAGATTATACAAGGCTCGGCTGCTCCGGGTTCGTCGCCAAGTATGCGTATTCGCGGATTAAGTTCAAATTATTCAAGCGAACCTTTGTTTGTCGTTGACGGACGCATTGCCGGTGATATTGGTGGTATCGACCCTAACGATATCGAATCTATGGAACTGCTTAAAGATGCTGCATCGGCTGCTATTTATGGTATTCAGGCTGGTAACGGAGTTGTTTTGATTACAACAAAAAAAGGTGCAGCAGGTAAAACATCAATCAGTTATGATTTTCAAACCACAATTCAATCTATTTCGCGTATTCCAAAAGTATTGAATTCGGAACAATACATTGATTTTATGACCGAAGCAAACTATATTCCTATGGATAAAATTATGCAAAACTGGGATTTCAAAACCAATACCGACTGGAGTAAAGCAGCATTTGAAAATTCTGTAATGACGCGCCATAATCTTGCATTTAAGGGCGGAAACTCGGCAAGCAATTATTATCTGTCGCTTTCGTATTTGGATAACAACGGATATATTGTAGGCGATGCCGATGTTTATCAACGCTATACAGGCACAATTAATGCTACTTATAAAATTAAACCTTGGCTTGAAGTAGGAACAAATAATCAGATTGAATATTTTAGACGAAAATCGGTTGTCGAAGGCTCTGAATACGGCAGTTTGCTTATGGCTGTTTTGCAGTTAGACCCGCTTACTCCTGTTACTTATGCGCCAAATGAATTGCCTTCTCACATGATAAATGATATGGCTGCGGGATATAAATTTTTGCAGGACGAAAAAGGAAACTATTATGCAACTTCGGCATTTCAGATAGCCGACCAAGTGAACCCTTACATTATGCGCGACCGGAGTTCTTCGAAAACCAAAGGCTTTAATGTAAACGGCGTTGTATTTGCCAATCTAAAACCTATAAAAGAATTGGTTATTACCTCGCGCTTTGCTTACAGACTTTCAGGAATAAACTATTATGCTTACAACAAACGCTATTATGTAAATCCTACTACAAAACAGGATAATATGTCGGTAAGTGCAAGCTCAAGTGTTCCTGTTTCTTATCAATGGGAAAACTTTGCCAACTATACCAAAAAATTTGGCAAACATAATGTTAATGCTATGATTGGTACTTCGGTGCGCCAAGAAGTCAACTTCGGCGTTACGGGCAGTATATATGGCAGTGCAAGTGATTTAGGTTTTATAGAAGAAAATCCGCTTTTTGCTTATTTTGGTTATGCTACTCCCGGCGCTACTCGAAATTTAAGTGGCGGTGAAGAAACTAAAATCGCTTTTTTTTCTGTATTCGGACGTGTTACATACGATTATGATAACAAATATTTTTTACAAGTATCGTTACGTAATGATGCAGCTGATCTTTCTAAACTGTCTTCTAACAACCGTCACGGATATTTCCCCGCTGTGTCGGCAGGATGGACAGTTTCTAACGAAGAATTTATGAAACCGCTACGCAATAAAATTTCATTTTTGAAAATTCGTGCAAGTTGGGGAGAAAACGGCTCTTTTGGAAGTTTAAGTAACTTTTTATACAAAACAAGCATAGCATCTTCTGGTTCGTATGCTTTTACAAATGATTTTATATATAATACCGGCTCTGTTCCTACAACTTTAGGAAATCCCGGATTAGGATGGGAAAAGTCTGAACAACTTGACTTTGGTTTTGACGCTCGTTTCTTAAAAGACCGCCTTACTTTAAGTTTCGATTATTTTAATAAAAAAACAAAAGACCTTATTATTAGCGGCATTACTGTTTCTACTATCGTTGGAAATACCCCATCCCCTTTAAATGCAGGAAATATAGAAAACAGCGGTATTGAAATAGAACTCGGCTGGCGCGACAAAATAGGCGATTTCTTCTACAACATACGCGGTAATATTGCTACTCTTAAAAATGAAGTAACTTATATTCACGAATCGGTAGCGCGATTGGACGGTGCAAGTTTTCACACTACCAACGGAATTACTGTATTCGAAAAAGGTTATCCTGCATGGTATTTTCGCGGATATAAAGTAAAAGGTATTGATGCCGCAACAGGCGACCCTGTTTTTGAAGACATAGACAAAGACGGAACTATTAACGATTTGGACAAAACAATGATTGGCAGCCCTATTCCCGATTTTACTTACGGAATAACATTACAGGCTGGATGGAAAGGATTTGACCTTACTGTATTCGGAACTGGCTCTTACGGCAACGATATTTTTCTGTGCATAAATCGTGGCGACCGCTTGCAAGCAAACATGCTTAGAGAATTTTACGACGACCGTTGGACGCCGACAAACACAACCGCTTCTCGTCCCCGTCCGGGTGCTACCGATATTGACAGATATTGGCTAAGCGATTCAGAAATATATGATGGCTCGTATTTCAAAATCAAACAAATTCAGTTGGGATACTCACTTCCTAAATCTTTGCTAAGCAAAATAGCAATAAGCAATGCCCGCGTATATTGTTCTCTCGACGATTTCGTTACTTTTACATCATATCCGGGTTTCGACCCCGAAACTGTTGGGCAAGGCTCAGGATTTGGAGTTGACAGAGGTTATTATCCTTCGTCAAAGAAAGTGGTATTTGGAATAAACATAACTTTCTAATATGTATAATAAATTAATTTATAATAATATAAAAGAGATGAAAACAACAGTAAAAAATATAATAATAAGTTTTGTTGCAATGGTATCGCTTTCGCTGATTTCATGCGAAAATATGCTTGATACCGAACAGCACGGCGTTAAGTCGATAGAAACATTTTACAAAACAGATGAGGATGCCGAACAGGCAATTACAACAGTATATCTGTATTATTCTAATTCAGGAACATATTACAACATCTTTTTCTTGAAAAATTTACTTTCGGATGATTTTTGGAGTGGCGGCGGCGGACGCGGTGATAACGGCGAAAATGAAAAACTAAATGAATACACATTCGATGCCGAACATCCTTATATGCGTGATGCTTTTCAAAATTTTTACGGAGTAATTTATCGCTCAAATTTAATTCTGGAAAATGTTCCCGACGAATCGTCCATTCAAAAACGCACACGCGCCGAAGCAAAAGTTTTTCGCGCATTTGCTTATATTGATTTAATTTCGATGTGGGGAACGCCTCCGTTTGTTGACCATACATTACAGCCTGCAGAATACCGACAACCAAATGGCGACCCAGCATTATTGTGGGAACTTGTTGAAACAGATTTAACCGAAGCTATATCATCAGGCGCATTACGCGAAAAATCAAATGCAAACGATAATTCTTCTTACAGAATAACCAAACAATTTGCACAGGCATTACTTGGAAAAGCATATATATTTCAGGAAAAATATGGTAGTGCTGTTACCGTTCTCGATGATGCTATTACTTCAAATAAATACGATTTGTTTACAGGCAACTACGGAGATATGCTGCAATTCACAGATGAAAATAATTGCGAATCGGTATTTGAACTTAATTATTTGAACGACCCAAACAACGCAGCAGTTATTAATTTAGTGTTTGCAATGACAGGCTGGCGAACAGATAAAATGACTATTACATCAGACATTTATAACGGAACATGGGGATTTTGTAATCCTCAAAAAGAATTGTACGACGCATTTGTATCTGTTGAAGGCGCAAACGGCTATCGATTAACTGAAACCATGAAAACATACGACCAAGTTAAAGCAAATGGTGACCAAATTATTGCAGGTAACGAACTGTATGGACACGAAGGATATTTTATGTGGAAAACACGTAAAGTAAAAGGCGAATTGAATACAGGAGGATGGATGGATAGTCACAACAATGTTCGTATAATGCGTTTTGCCGAAGTATTGTTATTGGCTGCTGAAGCGCATATCAAAGGCGGTACGGCATCAAAAGCAACAGAATATGTAAATAGAGTAAGAACCCGCGCTCATCTTGCATCGAAAGCAAGCGTAACAATGGATGATTTAATGCTCGAAAAACGTCTCGAACTTTGTGGCGAATGTGTACGCTATCAGGATATGTTGCGATGGAAAATTGCCGACAAAATGGTAAATCAAGGTAAAAACACGCCTTGGTTTCAATCAAGCGCAACAATAAGATGGGTGCAATACAACACAGGCGATGCAGCAGGATTTAAAACAAGTAAACATTGGCTGTTGCCTTTCCCGCAAACGGAACTTACATTAAATCCGAATATTACACAAAATACAGGATGGTAAACCTTTTGAATTAAGAATTAAGAATTAAGAATTAAAAGTGAAATTTGAGATGAAGATACTTATGACTTACAACTTACGACTTACAACTTACAACTTATGACTTACAACTTACGACTTATGACTTACAACTTACGACTTACAACTATTATTGTACTAATAGTTGCGGTTGCGGCTTGTCAGAATGAGAAAAAAACACCGTCGATAATTTCGGGCGATGTTATCGTTGAGGCTAATCAGGTGATACACAGTTCAATATTGGGGCGTGATATAAAATATGACATCATACTTCCATCAAATTACACAACAGAAACCGAAAAATCGTATCCCGTGCTTTATTTACTTCACGGCATGGGCGATGATAATACGTCGTGGCGTACAAAGGGAAGTGCAAAAGAACTTGTTCAGCACGCAATAAACAACAAAATTATTCCCGAAATAATTGTAGTAATGCCCGATGCTTTGGTTACTTTTTATGTTAACAATTATCAGCAAACATTAAAATACGAAACATATTTCGAAGAAGAATTTATACCGTATATAGAAAATCATTATCGTATAAAAACAACAAAATCGACAAGATTTATTGCAGGGCTTTCGATGGGTGGTTACGGAGCGTCATATCATGCCTTCAAATATCCCGAAAAATTCGCTTATTGTTATTCAATGAGCGGCGCGGTTGAAGGCATTGGTAGCCCTGCTACGCCATTGGTTGCAGCAATTATCGCATCATACGGCAGTAATTACGCATCGTTGCCCGATTATACAATGGATTGCGGTAATTTGGATGCTCTGGTTTACACGTCAAATGTAAATACTCACAATGCACTTTTGCAATTAAATTTTGAACACGAATACATAGAACGTTCGGGTTCGCACGATTGGACTTTTTGGAAAGAAGCTCTGCCAATGGCTTTGGAACGTATTGGAAAATATTTGAAATAACAATTTTTATAAAAAAATTAAAAATAATAATTAATAATTAAGTGATGACAAAAAAAAATCCGTTAGAGATTATCTCAATCTTTTATAAACAATTTATTTTTTTATCACTAAAATAAAATTTAAGACAATGAAACATATATTAAAATTATTTGCAGGCACAATAGTAATAGCCGTAATATGCACATTTACAGCATGTGAAAATGATGCCATTGACCACATGAGCGGAAAATATCCCGTCCCCGAAGATTATGCACTAAGCAACCTGTTGTTGCAAAATGTGCAAAAAAACGAAAGCAGCCGCACAGTTACATTAATTGTATCTACAAGCGGACTAACCGCGCCCAATGCCGGCACAGGAAGTTATTTGACTATAGAATTTTTAAGCCCCCGTCTTAACCATTTTCTTAGAGATGGCTCTTATACAATTGCCAATCAATCAACAGCAAGAGTAGGCAATTATGTTGAAGGTTATAATGGCGGCGGAACTTATTGGGTTGATGTCGCAAACGGTGCAGAGTCGAAAAAACTGAAAGTAACAGACGGCACTCTATCTGTCGGCAAAAACGACGATAACTATACAATAAGAGGCACGGTATTGCTCGAAGACAACTCGATGGTAAAAATAAACTACACAGGCACAATTGTATTTGAACCCGACCCGCCATCGCTTACTTATAAATTGAAAGTAACAAAACCCTACGCATGGACTACAGACGGAACAACTTATACTCCCATAACAGGTTCGCAATTAAACACAATTACCGTATTGTCCGAAGGCATAGAATTAGCAGTGCTTGATGTGATAACAGAAGAAAACCCGACAACGCTGGCAGGAACATATCAGGTAAAAGCGGTTACTGCTTTGGAAAGAGCTGTTGCGCAGGGAGTTTATATGGATATTGCAGGCTGGTTTGGTGTACCCGGTATTCCTGTAACAGAAGCCCCTTCGTATTATTTGGATAACGAAATAAAAATGTTTATCCGCGAAGGTGCAATTACCATTACCGACAATAACGGTACGCTTGGCATTACAGGCAGCAATCTTGGCAATCAAGACCCAAGTACGCAATTTGCTTTTGGCGTATTTGCCACTCGCGGCAGTTTCGATTATCAGGAAGTAACGCCTCAACCTGTTTACAGAATAACAAAAACAAAACCTGCTACATATCCTGATGCAACTTATGCTCCTGTGCCTATTCCCGGCTCGCAGCTGAACGCTGTAACAGTTCTTATAAACGGCAATGCTGTGGCATACTTTGAGTTTATTACGGTAGAAGATGCCGTTTCGCTGGCAGGCGCTTATCCTGTAAAAGACGGTCCAAATGAAATAGGACAAATGAACAACGGTTATTATGTTGACTTGGGCTTTTTTGTATTAGATGGCGGAAGTTATTACATTTCAGGAAGCGATAAATTCTACATACGCGAAGGCAGCACGGTAACAGTAACAGATGCAAGCGGAAAATTAGGTTTTACAGGCGATAATCTGGTTATTTGGGATGCGGCGGGCGCACCTGTCGCCGAAAGCGGAAGTTTCTCCTATACAGGACTTGAACCGGAATGATGGATTGGTTGTTAGTATTTGGTCGTTGGTCGTTGGTCGTTGGTCGTTGGTCGTTAGTCGTTAGTATTTAGTATTTAGTATTTAGTATTTGGTCGTTAGTGATGAAAAATAAACAAATTATAAAAGATAACAAAAATCCCGTTAAGGATTGTATGTTGGTAAAAATGTACAAATACCCCCATTGTTCGACCCAATTCGGGGTCGGAGGTGGTGTGGACATTCGTTTTCTACCAACATTTGCATCCTAACGGATTCACTCCATCTGTTATAATTTATTTATTTTTTATTACTAACTACTGAATACTAAATACTGATTACGGAATACTGAATACTAAATACGGAATACTAAATACGGAATACTGATTACGGATTACGGATTACGGAATACTGATTACGGAATACTGAATACAAAAAACAAAGAATTATGAAAAAAATTATTTTATCAATATTGATATTATTTCCTGCATTGTCAGCCACAGCGCAGTTTGGCGGCTGGGGACAACAAAGCAAAGTGGAAACAAAAACTATTCAAAGTAAAATATTGGGAGCAGAACGTGAATACAACGTTTTTCTTCCTAAAAGTTACGAAACAGATGTAAATAAAAAATATCCTGTACTTTATCTGTTGCACGGAATGATGGATACCAACAAAGGCTGGTACGAACGCGGACACGCAAAAGATGTTGCCGACCAATTAATAGATGGCGGCGAAGCCTGCGAAATGATTATTGTAACGCCCAACGCCGACGGCAACATTTACGAAGGCGCATGGAATGGCTATTTTGATATGCAAGGGTGGGCTTACGAAACTTTTTTCTTTACCGAATTTTTGCCTTATATCGAAAAAGAATATCGGATAATTGGCGACAAACAACACCGCGCCGTTGCCGGACTTTCTATGGGTGGCGGCGGATGCACGGCTTATGCGCAAAAACACAGCGAACTATTTTCGGCTGTTTATGCAATGAGCGCGTTGATGAACATTCCGGAACAAGACGCAGCGCCTTCGCAAAGCCCCGATGACAAAATGGCTATACTCACAAAATCAGTCAAAGAAAACAATTGCATAAACTATGTCGAAAATGCCGACAACGATACCAAAGAAAAACTTAAAACAGTGGCATGGTTTGTCGATTGCGGCGATGATGATTTTTTACTCGACCGCAATATCGAATTTACGCAAGCCATGCGCCGTGCAGGTATTCCCTGTCAATTTCGCGTACGCGATGGCGCACACACATGGGAATACTGGCACTCTGCACTGTATAATTGCCTAACTTTTGTATCACGAACCTTTAAAAGATAATGATTAATGATTAATAGGATAATGTGATTAATGTGAGAATGAGATTAATGTGATTAATATGATAATGTGATTAATATGATAATGTGATAATGTGATAATGTGATTAATATGATAATGTGATAATGTGATAATGTGATTAATATGATAATGTGATAATGTGATTAATATGATAATGTGATTAATATGATAATGTGATTAATATGATAATGTGATAATGTGATTAATATGCTAATAACGACTAAATACTAACGACTAAATACTAAATACGGAATTACTGAATACTGAATACTGAATACAAATTTTAAAAAAAATATTGAGATGAAAAAATTAATGACCTTTGCTATATTCTTAATGATAAGTGTAGCAACATTTGCCCAGCAGGCATTGTGGGGTGGACAAGAAATTGTATCGCCCGAAATAAAAGCAGACAACACCGTAACTTTTCGCTTAAACGCTCCGCAGGCGATTAAAGTTGAAATTACAGGCGATTTTCTTGCACCTACAAAAACAGAAACTCCTTATGGCGTTTTTGATTTACCGGGAACTGCAGATTTAATAAAAAATGAAAAAGGCGTGTGGGAATACACAACTCCCGAACCTTTGCAGCCCGAACTGTACAGTTATACGTTTATTGTTGACGGTGCAAAAGTAACCGACCCAAGCAACGTATATATGATTCGCGATGTAGCCTCAGTTACAAGCGTATTTATCATTGGCGGCGAACGTGCCGATTTGTATAAAGTCAACAGCGTGCCTCATGGAACTGTTGCTCGCCGTTGGTACGAAAGTTCCACTCTGAAAATTACGCGCCGACTGACAATTTACACTCCCGCAGGTTACGAGGCAAGTAAAGAAAATTATCCCGTGTTGTACTTATTGCACGGCATGGGCGGCGACGAAGAGGCATGGATTGCACTCGGACGCACAGCCCAAATTCTCGATAATCTTATAGCGCAAGGAAAAGCAAAACCAATGATTATTGTTATGACAAACGGAAACGTAGAACAAGAAGCCGCTCCCGGCGAATCTGCGCTTGGATTTTACAAACCCTCAATGCGTATGACAAGAACTATGGATGGCGATATGGAACAAAGTTTTCCGGATATTGTGAATTTTATCGACAATAATTACCGCACCTTGAAACAAAAATCGGGACGCGCCATTTGCGGCTTGTCGATGGGTGGTTTTCATTCTCTGCATATTTCAAAAGAATATCCTGATATGTTCGATTATATAGGATTATTTTCGGCAGCAATTATTCCTAACGAAAATGCAAAATCGGCAGTTTACGAAAATCTCGAAGAAAAATTAAAAGTACAATTCGCTAAGAACCCGAAATTATATTGGATTGCGATAGGCAAAACCGATTTTCTGTATAAAGCCAACGAAGATTACCGCAAATTACTCGACAACAAAGGCTACAAATACATTTATTACGAAACAGGCGAAGGACATATTTGGAAAAACTGGCGTATATATTTATCGGAATTTGTACCTTTGCTTTTTAGATAATTTTATATTATAATCTGAATGTTATGAAAAAATTAGTATTATATTAGGATTTACGTTATTGTGTCTATTATGGAAAAAACGTATAAAAATTAAATCAACAAATTAAATTAACATGAAAAAAATAATTATTTTAACAATTTGCTTTATTGCGTGTTACGGTTCGGTGAAATCGCAAGAAGTGAAATTAGGAAAATCGTCGGTTGACGAAGTATTAAAAGCTATGACGATTGAAGAAAAAGTGCAGCTTTTGATTGGCACAGGAATGGCAGGAGCATCGGGCAGCAGTGCTGTTGTTGGCGCAACACAATCGCTTGTGCCGGGAGCAGCGGGAACTACAAATTTGATTTCGCGCTTAGGTATTCCTGCAATAGTTTTGGCTGACGGACCGGCAGGCTTACGTATCAGCCCGAAACGCGAAGGCAGCAGCGACACTTATTATTGCACGGCTTTTCCTGTGGCTACATTGCTGGCTGCTACATGGAACTGCGAATTGACGGAAAATGTAGGATTGGCAATGGGCAACGAAGTTTTGGAGTATGGAGCAGATGTTTTATTGGGACCGGCATTAAACATTCATCGAAATCCGCTTTGCGGGCGTAATTTTGAATATTATTCTGAAGACCCTTTATTGTCGGGCAAAACGGCGGCGGCAATAATTCGTGGAATACAAAAAAACGGCGTGGGAACATCAATTAAACATTTTGCCGCAAACAATCAGGAATCAAACCGCATGGCTAACGATGCACGTATGACCGAACGCGCTTTACGCGAAATTTATCTGAAAGGTTTTGAAATCGCCGTAAAGGAATCAAACCCTTGGACGGTAATGTCGTCTTACAATTTTATTAACGGAGTATATGCTTCGGAAAGCCGCGAATTACTGACAACAATTTTGCACGACGAATGGGGATTTAAAGGAACGGTGATGACCGATTGGTTCGGCGGTCGTAATGCGGCAGCACAGGTTTACGCCGGCAACGATTTGCTGATGCCGGGCAGACCCGACCAATACAATGCAATTTTGCAGGCAGTGAACGATGGAAAATTATCTATACAAGATGTTGATATTAACGTAAAACGAATATTAAATTTAATTCTCGAATCGCCTCGTTTTAAAAATTACAAATATTCCAATAAACCCGATTTAAAGGCACACGCACAAATAACTCGTCAATCGGCAGCCGAAGGCATTATTTTGCTGAAAAACACCGCAACATTGCCCATCACTTCAAAAACAAAAAAAATTGCAACATTCGGTATTACATCTTATGATTTTATTTCGGGTGGCACAGGCAGCGGCGATGTAAACGAGGCTTATACAATTTCGTTAGGAGAAGGATTGGTGAATGCTGGTTATCAAATCAATGAAGAATTAAAATCTTTGTATCTTAAATATATCAACGAAGAAAACGAAAAAAACAAACCCGACCCAAACAATCCGTTTGCAGCATTTATGCCTAAAATTCGTGCAGGCGAATTTGTTCCCGAAGCAGATATTTTGAATAAAACAGCCAAAGAAACTGATGTTGCATTAATTACAATAGGAAGAACATCTGGCGAATTTATGGACAGAAAACTTGATAACGATTTTAATTTGTCGGACAATGAACAAAAACTTATACAAGAAGTTAGCAAGGTATTTCATGCAGCAGGCAAAAAAGTTGTTGTGATTTTGAATATCGGCGGAGTGATTGAAACGGCTTCGTGGAAACAATATCCCGACGCTATTGTGCTGGCATGGCAGGCAGGACAAGAAGGCGGTAATTCGGTTGCTGATATTTTGAGCGGAAAAATAAATCCTTCGGGAAAACTTCCAATGACATTTCCTGTCAATTATACGGATAATATTTCTTCGGCAAATTTTCCGCAGGATTACACGCCCGGACCAATGAATTTTGGAGGAAATACAAATAACGCCGAAAAACCGAAAGTTCGCAATATAGATTTCACATATTATGAAGAAGATATTTTTGTAGGCTACCGTTATTTCGACTCGTTCAACAAAGACGTTTCATATCCTTTCGGTTACGGATTATCGTACACAACTTTTGAATATATAAATCCGAAAATAAATCAAAACGGAAATGAATATACAATTAGCTTAACCGTTAAAAACACAGGAAAAACGACAGGAAAAGAAGTGGTTCAATTGTACGTTGCAGCTCCGAAAAATCAAAATCTGACAAAACCCGATAAAGAATTGAAAGCATTTGCAAAAACCAAAGAACTTAAAGCCGGCGAATCGCAAACGATTGAATTATCGGTGAAAATTCTTGATTTGGCATCATTCGACGAAGACGAAAGCGCATGGGTAGCCGATGCCGGCGAATATCAGTTGTTGATAGCATCGTCGTCGAAAGATATTAAAAGCACATTGAGTTTGGCAATTACAAATAAAGTTTCTGAAAAGACTCATAATGTTATGAATCCACAAGAAAAAATAAATACCATAAAAAAATAATGGAAGAAAATCTATTATTTTAATTACTTGTTTTACATTGACAGAGAAAAGCGTTTTGTTGCCAAAACGCTTTTCTTTTTTTTATCGTTTGTTTTTTGGTCATTTTCATGTGAAAAATATTTAGTTGTTGGTAATTTAATATTTACATCTAATACCAAACAGTTATCAAAACCCTTATTTTCAAAAGCCGCCCTTAGTAGCAAAAATTAGCCTCGACATTCTACCATTATTCCCTTATTTACAACATTTTAATAAGGGAATAAGGGTATGTGTTACCTGTTTTCGGCTACTAAGGGAACTTTATATAAATAAGGGATTTATATGTTTTTTATTTTCTATGTCTAAATCGGTATTTTGATAACTGTTTAGTATTAGTACATCAAACGGAGGCTTTTCACAGATAAAAAAACTTTGTGTATTTTGCAGTTGAAAATTTAACTGCAACAAACACAAAGTTTTTTACAAAGTCGCAAAGTATTTAGCAATGAAAAACAAATAAAATATAAATATCTCCGGATTGCTTCGTTCCTCGCAATGACGTGAAGTCCATGCGTCATTGCGAGGAACGAAGCAATCCGGAAATTAAAAACATTACAAGTTATTTATTTTTTGTGCCTAAAAACAAATTCATAAAATTAGAACGAATATTTTTAAATCATTTTCAACATATTTTAAACTCCACACGCAGGGACGAATACAAAGGTAGATGTGTTTTTTGGACTATTCATTGACTTTTTAATGGTTTTTTATTGGCTGTATTATTTATTTTGTTGTTTGAGCAAATAAATAAATTCTTCGGGCAGGTCGAGTTTTTCAAGTTGTCCGGCAGTAATTTCGATGCCTACTATTATTGATTTTTCTTTTGCTGTGTTATGTTTTAGATACACTTCGCTTATAAAATCATATTCCAACACTTTCGAAATATTTATCAGCAATTCTATGTCTATGCTTTTTTGTTCAAATAATAGATAAACTGTTGAGCGATGGATGTTTATAAGTCGCGCAAATTCGGCTTTGGTGATATTTTTTTCGTCGAATTTTTCTTTTATCAGTTTGCCGATATGTATGTTTTTCATAGAACATAAATGTTTATTTTTTAAAAATTAAAAAGGCATGATACTTACTTTACAAATCTTTAAGGTATTGCCACACCCACTCACAAGTAAAGAAAAGTTCATGCCCGAAGAAGCACAAACATTCACTTATATTACTATGTGAGTATTTTTAAAATGGCAATTTTTAAAGACTACGTAATAAAGCAATGCTTTATGTTATGTTATTTTCTTTTATTTCTTCATAATTACAAAATTATATTTTTTCATTTAAATTATCAAATCACCTTCAAGCAATCTTCATACGAAAAGCCGACAAAATCGTCAATTATCAAATCGGCGT
>JAITOP010000090.1 GCA_031289895.1 Prevotellaceae bacterium | reverse complement strand
ATGTTGTCAACGCTTTATCAAGTGCGGCTTGCACCGTGTCTGCATTGCGCTGAATTTGCCAACCGTGAAACTCGCTCCCATCGTATGAAAATTGTAAAAAATATCGCGAAACCATTTTTTTAAATTAAGAATTAAAAATTAAGAATTAAGAATTTTTTTTCATTGTTTGTTTATTTGTTTATTTGAAAAAATCTTTAAAGACTTTAAAGACTTTAAAAACTTTATAACTTGATAAACTGACTTACGACTTACAACTTACGACTTACAACTAAATCTCTTTATCAATAAAGTATTTATTTCTTTCGTTTGAGCTGCGCGATATTAGTTCGCCCAAAAATCCTGCTAAAAACAACTGAACGCCTATAATTATAGTAACCAACGAGATATAAAACAGCGGTTGAGACGTTATTTCGCGAAACATTATGCCGTTTGACAAGCAATAAAGTTTGCGGGCGATAAGCCAAATTGATATTCCGCCGCCCAATAAAAACATTAGCGTGCCTACAATGCCGAAAAAGTGCATTGGTTTTTTACCGAATTTTGTTATAAAAACTATAGAAAGCAAATCGAGAAAACCGTTTATAAACCGCGACATTCCGAATTTTGTAACTCCATATTTGCGTGCGCGGTGCTGAACAATTTTTTCACCTATTTTTCTAAATCCTGCTTGTTTTGCAAGTACGGGAATGTATCGGTGCATCTCTCCGTAAACTTCAATGCTTTTAATGACTTTTGCGCGATAGGCTTTGAGTCCGCAATTGAAATCGTGCAGTTTTATGCCCGATATAAGTCGCGTAATTCCGTTGAAAAATTTTGACGGAATATTTTTTGAGATTTTAGAATCGTAGCGTTTCTTTTTCCAGCCTGAAATCAAGTCGTAGCCGTCTATTGCTATCATTTTGTAAAGTTCGGGAATTTCGTCGGGGCTGTCTTGCAAATCGGCGTCCATTGTTATTACAACGTTGCCTTTTGCTGCTCCGAATCCGCAATAAAGTGCAGCCGATTTTCCGTAATTTCGGCGAAAACATATTGCGTGAATAAAATTTTTATTTTCGGCAAGCGTTTCTATCACTTGCCACGAGCTGTCGGAACTGCCATCGTCAACTAAAATAATTTCAAACGAAAAATTATTTTCATTCATCACCCGCTCAATCCACTCAACAAGTTCGGGCAACGATTCTTCTTCGTTATATAAAGGAATTACTACTGAAATATCCATATTTTTTTTGAATTTTGAATTATTAAATTATTAATTTTTGAAATCTGTTTATGATTCATATATTGTTTCGGGTTTGTTTTTCTTTAGAAATGCCGACGATATTAAACAAAATATTGCGCCTAAAAACATATTCCACCATCCCGAAGTAAAAATTGTTTCAAAAGGATGTTTCTGTTCGTAAGCCAATTGCGTTTGCGAAGCGGTTATAACTTCGTTTATTGTTTTTTCATCAATTCCCGATGTTGATAAAAATTCTTTCGACCGCTCAAGTTGTCGGAAAGCATATTCGGGGTCGATATTATTGAACACATAAGAATAAATTGCGTAGAAAATTCCTGCAAATAAAAATATTATTACGCCAAATTTAAACGCAGTCCAATACGAAATATATCCGCCCAGCGAATAGCGATATTTCTTTGTAGAATAAATGATTACTGCAATTACGGCTGCAAAAGTAAGTATCATCATAACAAAAGGCAGTTGCACGGAATATTCGAGTAAATAAAAAATAAAATGAATTGCCGCCATAGCCAATCCCATTATCAACCCGAATGTTGATGTCATTTTATAAAAATCAGAATATTTTTTTACCTCGTTCATCTAATAATTTTTTTTGCAAATGTACAAAATAGAATTGTAATTAATATTTTTTTATTACTTTTGCGGTCGGGTAAGTCTTATACGACCAGCTCCTGTCAAATCCCCCAGGACCGGAAGGTAGCAAGTGTAGATGGTTGTAGCGGTGCGATATAAATAGCTTACCCTTTTTTAATTTAATGATTTTAAGAAATGTTTTCCGTTGTTTCTTATCTTCAAAAAAAACATATCTTTAAAAAATTATAAATAATATTTATGCGAATAGCAGTAGGACTTTCAGGTGGTGTTGATTCGAGCGTTGCAGCCTACATTCTTAAAAAAGAAGGTTATGACGTTATTGCCATTTTTATGCAAAATTGGCACGACACAACAGGCACGCTTCATGGCGATTGCCCTTGGAAAGACGATTTGGATATCGCACGGCTTGTTGCCAAAAAACTTGATATTCCTTTTTATTCTGTCGATTTAAGCGCGATTTATAAAAAACGTGTTGTCAATTATATGTTTTCGGAATACGAAAAAGGACGAACGCCAAATCCTGATATTCTTTGTAATCGCGAAATAAAATTTGATGTTTTTTTGAAAGAGGCGTTAAAACTTGATGCCGATTTTGTTGCAACAGGTCATTATTGCCGAAAAGTGGAAAACATGATAAACGGAAAACCCGTGTACAGCCTGCTTGCCGGCACGGATAACAACAAAGACCAAAGTTATTTTTTGTGTCAATTGTCGCAGCAACAACTCGCAAAAGCACTGTTCCCGATAGGACATTTAACCAAACCCGAAGTGCGCCGCATTGCCGCCGAACAAAATCTGCCTACTGCCGAACGCAAAGATTCACAAGGAATTTGCTTTGTAGGTAAAGTAGATTTACCTGTTTTTTTGCAACAACAATTAACCGCAAAACAAGGAAATACCGTAGAAATATTACCCGATTATTACGAAAAATCGCACCAAAACAATACTAACGATAAAACTATTGAACAGCTTGCAAAACCGTATATTTACCGACCAAATTCCGGAAAAAAAATAGGAACTCACAACGGCGCTCATTTTTTTACAATAGGACAGCGCAAAGGAATAAATATCGGCGGACACGTTGAACCTCTTTTTGTTATTGGCATTGACGTTGCCACAAACACACTTTATGTAGGCGAAGGTTACACGCATCTCGGATTATACAGAAAAGCATTGTTTATCGCCGAAGATGAGATTCATTACGTGCGCAACGATTTGTTGATGCACACAGGCGAACAACGTGATTATCTTGTGCGTATCCGATACAGGCAGCCACTACAAAAAGCAAAACTCATACGCCAAGAAAACGGCTTGTACATTATATTTGACGAAGCACAACGCGGAATCACCGCCGGACAATTTGCCGCTTGGTACGCCGGAGACGAACTTATTGGCTCGGGAGTTATATTTGAATAAATCTAAGATATACCGCGCTTGGCTTGATTTTGTATAGTCACAAAAAATAAATAAATGTAATGTCTTTAATTTCCGGATTGCTTCGTTCCTCGCAATGACGTGAAGTCCATGCGTCATTGCGAGGAACGAAGCAATCCAGAAACATTTATATCTTATTTATTTTTCATTGCATATAAATTTAATGATGAAAAATAAACATTTATAACAGATGAAAAAAATCCCGTAGGGATTATCGCTCGGTAGAATGATAAATACCACACCAACACGGCAGTCCGTTAGGACTGACACCAACAAAATCAGAGGTCGCAAACCTACGGCTTGCGATACGAAAGGTGGTTCATTTTTCTACCAAGCGATGCAAACCTAACGGCTTGCCCTTATTGATAAAAACAATCTTTTACTTTTATTTATTTTTTGCTACTTATACCAAACAGTTATCAAAATACCGATTCAGGTATAGAAAATAAATAACAGATAAAACCCTTATTTACAAAAAGTTCCCTTAGTAGCCGAAAACAAGTAGCGCATACCCTTATTCCCTTATTAAAAT
>JAITOP010000358.1 GCA_031289895.1 Prevotellaceae bacterium | reverse complement strand
TAATGGTTGGCTATACAAATCATCGATATTGCTAAAATCTATTTTAGACATATCAATATCATCATTGTTGTTGTTACAGGCTAAACTTCCTGCAAAAAGAAACAAGATGATTGTTAATTTTAATGTATTTTTTTTCATAATTACAATTTTAATTGTTAAAAATAAGTTGACTTTTTAATGCAAAAAAACTATTTCGCTCTCGCTGTAAAAGCAAGAACTTGCATTATATGCCATTGCGTGCTGTGTGTAATGGGTTTTTCATGGCTGTTATTTTTTTATATATTTAATGGTGCAAAATTACAAAAAAAACATTTAAATTGACAAAATTTTACTATTTTTTTGTAAAATAAATGAGTGGTCGAAAAAAATTAATCACTCTTCACAGTATTTTATTTGAACCGGATTTTATAAATCATAAAGAATCAAGGAAAGTTTGCAATTCTTCTTTATTCATCGCTTTGGTTACTTTGCCGTTTGCGGCTTGTTGCAGCGATTCATCTATTCGGGCAAGCATTTCGGACGTAAAATATCGCTCATAGTCATTATCCGCCTGCATTGGCGTTATTACATAAGCTTTGTTTTTTCCTCTGCGTATAACTATTTGAGTTCCTTTATCAGACATATCCAAAAATGTTTTTTGTTTTGCCCGAAATTCTCTGCCTGTTACTTCTACTATTGTTGCCATAATTTTTTTAATTTTGTGTATTCATTTGTGTACACAAAGGTAATATTTATTTTTAAAAACAATCAATCCATTCCTGCATAATAATTTCAGCATCTTGCAAGGCTTCGTGCAGGTTATCGTTAAGAATTATTTTATCAAAGCGGTTGGAATACGAAAGTTCTTCGTCGGCGCGGTTTACACGTTTTTCAATATCTTCAATCGATTCTGTTGCGCGGGTAATCAGTCGGCTGCGCAAAATTTCGAGCGAAGTGGGCATAATAAACACCGATAAGGCTTGTTCTTTATAGGTTTCTTTAAGTCGCAATCCGCCTTTCACATCAACATCAAACACAATAATTTTTCCTTCGTTCCATATACGTTCGGCTTCGCTTTTCAGCGTTCCGTAAAGGCGTCCTTCATACACTTCTTCATATTCTATAAATTCGCCGTTGTCTATTCGTCGTTTAAATTCATCTAATGTTATGAAATAGTAATCTTTGCCTTCAACCTCGTCATCGCGTTTTTTGCGGCTTGTTGACGAAACCGAAAATTTGAGTTGTGGAAATTTAGTTAATAAATGCTTCACAATCGTTGTTTTTCCCGAGCCTGATGGCGCAGAAAATATAATTACTTTATGTGAAAATTTCATTTGCATTTTTGTAATATTTTTTACAGGATATTTAAAATCTGCTCTTTAATTTTTTCCAATTCATCTTTCATTTGTACCACAATTCGCTGAATATTAACTTCGTTGGCTTTCGAGCCGAGAGTATTAATTTCGCGTCCCATTTCCTGACTAATAAAAGATATTTTTCGTCCGGGATTTTCTTCTTCGGATGTTGTGCGAAAATATTGGCAATGTTGTTTCAGTCGCACTTTTTCTTCGGTAACATCAAGTTTTTCAAGATAATAAATCAACTCCTGCTCAAAACGGTTTTTATCAATTTGCGCATCGGGAATAAATTCGTTAATCAAATTTTCGATACGAATTTTTATCTGATTAATACGCTCTTTTTCAAATGGTTCTACTTGCAACAGCAGGTTTTCTATATTTTCAACACGATTTAAAATATCTGCAATTAATGCTGCTCCTTCTTGTTCGCGATAAGTGTTAAACTTGTCCAAAGCATCTGAAAAACAGGCAAAAATAGCTTTCTTTTCTTCCTCATTTTCTACGTTTTCGTCAACATTAAACACACCGGGAAGACTTAAAATAGCTTGCAAAATATTCGGCGAATCAATATCAATTCCTGTTTCGGCGGCAATAGGCTGCAACTGATTGAAATACGCAATAATCACATCGCTGTTGAGATTTGATGCTGCATTTTCGGCATTCATTGTGTAAGTTACCGATACATCAATTTTGCCGCGCTGAGCGACTTTTATCAATTCGGTGCGAAAATCCGATTCGTAATTGCGATAAGCAACCGGCAAACGAAAAATCACATCAAATTGTTTACTGTTGATTGAGCGAATGGCAATAGAAATTGTTTTATCTGCTAATGTACATTCAACTTTGCCGAAGCCTGTCATCGATTTTATCATAATTTTATTTAATTTTTGTGCGCAAAATTAATAATTTAATTTTAAATAGTACTCATGTGTTCAGTATTCAAGTATTCAGTATTCAGTATTCAAGTATTCAGTATTCAGTATTCACGTATTTAGTATTAGTCGTTGACATTAAAGACGTTATAATGCAATTACGATTATTTTTGTTGATTTGTTGATTTAAAAGTCTTAATAAACTTTATGAACTTGACAAACTTTTTTCTTTTTTCTTTCTTCTTGCCTCTTGTTTTTTGTTCTTTTTAAAAGTTTTAACATATTATATATTTAACATAAATCAATAATATTTTTAAGTAAATTTATATTAAATATATTTATTTTTTCAATATTAAATATTGTTTTTCAATTAAAATAAGTTATTGCAAATCGTTAATGACAAAAATAATCGAATATTTTTTTGTTTTTATGTGATATGTTTTATTAATTTTGTGATATTTATATTTTTATGGTTTTTTAATATTTAATATTTTACATTTTACA
>JAITOP010000325.1 GCA_031289895.1 Prevotellaceae bacterium | reverse complement strand
TGAACCGTTCCGCGTTGGCGTACTAAAATATTTCCTGCTTTTGCAACTTGTCCGCCAAATAATTTAACTCCCAGTCGTTTACTGTGTGATTCGCGTCCGTTTTTTGAACTACCTACACCTTTTTTATGTGCCATTTTTTATAATTTTTATAATTTTTCAAATCAAAAATACATTCAAAATTAAACAGCCTCGACTATTTCAGGTTCTTCTGCCGCAGCAACTGCTTTAGCCTCGCTTTCACCTGTGCCGTTTATTGTTTCAATTTGAATTTGAGTAAATTGTTGACGATGTCCGTTTTTAACAGCGTAACCTTTTCTTCTTTTTTTCTTAAATACGATAACTTTATCGCCTTTAAGATGTTTCAGAATTTTTGCACTAATCGTGGCAGCTTCTATCGTAGGTGTGCCAATTTTTACCTGTCCGTCGTTATCTATTAGCAAAATTTTATCGAAACTTACGGAGTCGCCTTCTGCGGCTTCGAGACGGTGAACATACAGTTTCCGACCATTTTCAACTTTAAATTGTTGACCTGCTATTTCTACTATTGCGTACATTATTTTTTATTTATAGTATTGTCTATCTTTATTTTATCCTTTATCCTCAGATTTTTTCGGACTGCAAAGGTAACAAAATTATTTTATTATCAAATATTTTATGTTAAGATTTTTGCTTATTTTTTTTATTATGCAAAAATAATTGAATTTTAATAAATAAGATGTAACTTTGGGAAAATAAAAAAATCAATCGTAAAAAATGAAAAATTATTATTCTTATAAATCTGCTTTCGGCGATATTTTGATTGTTGCCGATGATAAAAATATTGTTGAAATTGTTTTTGGAAAGAAAAAAATTGACGGCAGCGAAAACGAAACCGCCGTAATAAAAAACGCGGCAAAGCAGTTGCTCGAATATTTTGACGGCAAGCGAAAAGCCTTTGATTTTCCAATAAATCCGCAGGGCAGCGGATTTCAAAAGCAGGTTTGGACGGCATTGCAAAATATTCCTTACGGCGAATTGTACTCGTACAAACAAATTGCCGAAATTATCGGAAACCCAAAAGCAGCGCGGGCTGTGGGATTGGCTAACAATAAAAATCCGTTGCCTGTGGTTGTTCCCTGTCATCGTGTTATCGGCTCAAACGGAAAATTAGTTGGTTATGCCTACGGGCTTGATATGAAGGAATTTTTGATAAATCTTGAAAAAAGTTGCAAATAAATTTTAGCGGCAAAAAATAAAATTTTATTTATCGGAATAATGTCCGTATGCTGAAACTATTATAACCGTAACAATTTCTTCTTCAATTCTATATACCAATCGATGTTTGATAGTAATGCGGCGAGAGTAGTATCCTGAAAATTGATATTTCAATAGTTCGGGTTTTCCTGTTCCTGTTTCGGGATGTTGTTCTAACTCTGCCAATAAATTTAATAGTTTCTTATATGCAACAACATCATTTTTTTTCAACATTGCAATATCTTTGTTTGCCGTATTCGTAAATTCTATCTTGTATATCATAACGAATCAAGGTGTTGCATAAGTTCTTCGTGCGAATTAAAACTAATAACTTTACCTTTCTTAATATCTTCTTCCGATTGGTTTATTTTGTTAATAAATTCTTGACTGTAAGTAAAGTCGTTTGTATTTATACCGACTTTTTTAAACAGCGGAGTCAGGTATTTACCATATTTTTTAAGGTCAATACGCACATAACGAGCAACTCCGTTATTATCTCTCTCTATTTTTATTCCTGTGGTTTGCATTGTTTTTGATTAAAATATAACACAAAAATAAACATAAATTTTATAATGCAAAAAAAATCACAACATCAAATCAACAATTTTATCATATTCTTCGAGGGTTAATTTATTGTCGTCTCGCAGTGTTTGCAGTTTTTTTATGAGTTCTTTTTTGCCGTCTATATTGGCGTTGTTGCCTGTTACGAGTTTCAGCAGTTGATAATGTTCGTTGTCGGTTAGATATTTGTTGTTTTGCAACTCGTTTATTTTGTTCAAAAGCGTGTTTTCGGTGAGTTTTATGGTTGTTTTTTCTTGTATTTCGGCGGTTTTTTCGGCAATTATTGTGGGTTGCTGTTCTACGGTTTTTTGTTTTGTTTCGTCTCGTTTTACGGCGATATTAAATTTTTGCGGTATTCGTCCTTTTGCAATAACTTCGCCATAATCAACAGCTTCGGCAATTTCGCAGTCCAATATTACTTCGTCTTTACCATAACCTAACGATGCGATAACTTGTTTTTCGCTATTTTCTTTGTCGGTTTTTGTTGTAAAAAAGTGAATTATAAACATTTTATAACTGTTTTTTTTGTCAGCTCCGTTGCCGCCGAGAAGTCCGAATCCATGCTTTGGCTCGTAAATATAAGTAAATTCGTTTGCATTGTTTTGAGGTTCGCCAAGCATAATTGTATCGCCCTTTGCGAACGTTATGCCGTTGTTGAGTTGAAGCACATTTTTTTTCAAAATGCCTTTGCTGTTTGTCGTTTGCGCTGTGCCGGCAAAACAAAGCAGCATAATGCCTGTGAGTAGAAATATTTTTTTCATTTTTTTTATGTTTAATAGTTAAATTTCATCCGAATAATATGCTTTTGGCAGTTCGCGCAAATTGTATTGCGATGCCATAATTTCGCAATAAGCACCTGCCGACCTTATTGCAATTAAATCACCGCGTTGCGTTTCGTTTAGTTTTTCATTTTTTGCAAAACAGTCGCTCGATTCGCAAATAGGACCTACAATATCATAAATTTGTTCAGCTTTCGCAGATGTCAGATTTTCAGGTTTATGATACGCTTTATACAATGCGGGGCGAATTAAATCGCTCATTCCGCCATCAACAATTACAAAACTTTTTTGGCGTCCGTGTTTCACATAAACTACTTGTGTGATAAGGCTTCCGCACTGTCCCACAATGGCTCGACCAAGTTCAAAATGCAGTTGTTGATTGTCGTGCAAATGCAGATGTTTATTAAAAATTTCGAAATACGATTTAAAATCTACAATTTGATTTGTATCAGGATTTTGATAATCAACTCCCAGACCGCCGCCAACATTCAAATGCGGCAGTTTTATTCCCGAATTTTCAAATATTTTTTGAATTTGATTTACACGACTGCAAAGCACTTCAAAAACTTTCATATCAGTAATTTGTGAACCTATATGAAAATGCAGACTTATAAGATTTACGTTTGTCAGCGATTTTATTTTGTTTATAACTTCGTCGAATTGCCACTCGCTTATTCCGAATTTATTTTCTTCCAAACCTGTTGTGATATATTCGTGAGTATGCGCGTCAACATTAGGATTTATGCGTATTGCTATATCGGCAGTTTTTCCTTTTTCGGCTGCAAGTTTGTTGATATTTTCAATTTCGGGCAACGATTCGCAGTTAAATGTAAATATCCCGAAATCCAATGCTGTATTTATTTCTCTGTCGGTTTTTCCAACTCCTGCGTAGGCGATATGTTTGGCATCAAATCCACATTCTGCGGCGCGAATAATTTCGTTTGCGCTTACACAATCTGCTCCGAAACCAATGGTTTTCAGTGTTTTCAGTATTTTTCGATTTGAATTTGCTTTAAGCGCGTAATGTATTTTGTAACCGTATTTTTCGGCTTCGGCAATTGCTGTTTGAGCCGTTTTTTTTAACAATTCAATATCGTAAAAATAAAATGGCGTTTGTATTTTCTTGAATTTTTCGGTAAATGATTGGTTTAGCATTTTTTAAAATTTTATTAGCACAAAATTAGTAATATATTTTTTAAAATAAAAATTTAAAGTTTATAAAGTTATAAAGTATAAAGTTTATAAAGTTTATAAAGTTCATAAAGTTATAAAGTATAAAGTTTGTAAAGTTCATAAAGTATAAAGTTTGTAAAGTTTTTTTTCAAATCAACAAAAAACAAATCAACAAATCAACAAAATACTTACGACTTACAACTTATGACTTACGACTTACAACTTATGACTTATGACTTACGACTTACGACTTCTGGTTTCTGTCTTATAAAAATTTAACAGGTTTTTTATTTATATTTCTAAAAAAAACGTTAAATTTGCAGCAAAATCAAAAAAATTATGTTAGTAATTGGTATTGCCGGCGGTACAGGCAGCGGAAAAACAACAGTGGTACGGCGAATTGCAGAACTGTTTCCTCCGGGAGATGTTTCGATAATTCCGCAGGATTCATATTATAAAGACAGCAGCCATATTCCGGTTGAAGAACGGCAAAATATAAATTTTGACCATCCGAATGCTTTCGATTTCGACCTGCTTGTGAAACACGTAAAACTGCTAAAGCAGGGGAAATCAATAGAGCAACCGATTTATTCGTATCTCACCTGCACACGCGCAATCGAAACAATTCACGTAGAACCGCAACCGGTGATAATTATCGAAGGAATTTTAATTTATACACATCCCGAACTGTGTAAAGAAATGAGTATCAAGATTTTTGTAGATGCTGATGCCGACGACAGACTTATTCGCGTTATTGCCCGCGATATTGTAGAACGCGGACGGACAGTCGAAAAAGTGATTGAACGTTACGAAAAAATACTGAAACCAATGCACCTGCAATTTATAGAACCCACAAAACGCTATGCCGACATTATAATTCCACAAGGCGGACACAACGAAGTTGCTATTGATATTCTGAAAACAACCATAGAAAAAGCCCTGCAAAAACGATGAATAAACGCATAGAAAATATTTTGTTTCTTGATATTGAAACAGTTCCGCAATACAAATGTTTTGACGATGTTCCCCAAAACATTCGCGAATTGTGGGAAAAGAAAATGAAATCAAACCAGAAACCCGACGAAGATGCCGAACAATCGTATCAACGAGCAGGAATATGGGCTGAATTTGGCAAAATTATTTGTATTTCGATGGGATTTATTTACAAAAAAGACGAAAAAACCATATTCAGAGTAAAATCATGTTACGGAGACGACGAAAACGCATTGCTGACAGATTTTGCCGACAGCCTGAAAAAATTTTACGAAAAACATAAAAAAGACATTCAACTATGCGCCCACAACGGCAAAGAATTTGACTTTCCGTATATCGCCCGCCGAATGTTGATAAACAAAATAGAGCTGCCGCGAATATTGGATGTAGGCGGCAAAAAACCATGGGAAGTTCCGTTTTTAGACACAATGGAACTCTGGCGTTTCGGCGATTACAAAAACTACACCTCGCTAAACCTGATGGCAGCAATTTTCGACATACCCTCACCCAAAGACGACATCGACGGCTCAATGGTATCCGACGTTTACTACAATCAAAACGACATAGAACGCATAGCCCGCTACTGCGAAAAAGACACACTCACAGTCGCCAGCCTCTATTTGCGGCTGAAAGGGATTTTTATTGAGATGGAGGTGGGGTAGATTGTTGAATGTTGTTACTTGCTGCTGTGCCGAATGGAGGAAACTGTTGGAATAGTGCGGTGTTTGTCTTTTGAATATTTGGGAAGCGTTGTTGCTTTCTATTTTAAAAATCAATTATATGCCGTTGTTATTATTTAAAGTTTCTCCAATAAAACTTCAAGATAATGATTCTTTATACCGTATATTTCTTTAATTGCAGAAATATCATTTAGTATTTGTTGTTTGTTTGGATTTTCTTTTGCCGTTTTCTCGCCTACAATCATTACATTTTTAGGTGTGTGTTCGGTTGAAATGAACTCAAAAACATTTGTTTATATTTAGTCGCTCCTTAAAAAGCCATTAACAATTTGATTATTAACATATTATAACATAAAATACTTGCATATATTTGCAAGATTTTGTATCTTTGCGGAATAAAAACCGGCAAATTATG
>JAITOP010000322.1 GCA_031289895.1 Prevotellaceae bacterium | reverse complement strand
CATAATTGATAATAAAATAATTTTTTTCATACTAATAAATTTTACATTAAAATTGTTTTTATTTAATAATGCAAAATTATACAATAAAAGGTTAATAATTATGGTTTTAGGCTGCGGTTTTTACCGCCTTTTGCGGTAAATTTTACCGCTTGGAAATTTCTTTTAATTTTTCGGAGTAACAGGCAAAAAAATCTTCCTCCAATACAACGGAAATACGAAAAAGAAGTTCTGTATGTATATGGTCGCAATTTCTTAGCGTTCTGCCCAGATTGCTGTCGTCGCAGTTCACTTTTTTTGCAAGCCATGTTATGCTACGTTCCTTTTCCTTTAACTTTTGCAGTATAATTTTGCCTATGTGTATTTCGCAGTGCATTTTTATTTTATTTTGGTATAAAAAAGACGTGGACTCCTTATTTTCCTATTGAGGTCTTCGACTACCCGACAAATAAACAAGAAAAGCCCACGTATGCACGCGAGTGTTGACTTTTCTGTTCTCACTTGTCTTTTGAAAGTGTCGAAGTTTCAATAGAAAGAACAAAAGCAAACGCTTTTTATTTCAATTTTTTATTTCATTATTTACATAATTTATTATATTTTCAGACTGCAAAGATAATAAACTTTTAAAATCACTTGTTCGCGCCGATTTGCAATTAAATAACAAAAAATAAATAACCTATAAAAGATGAAATGAATCCGTTAGGATTCAAATGTTTATAGAAAACGAATGTCCACACAGCATCTCCGACCCCGCATGGGGTCGAACACTGGGGAATTTGTAAATTTCTATAAACATACAATCCCTATCTGGATTTTTTTGCAATCCTTTATATACTACACTCCGGCATAAATTGCGTTTCGTCATTGCGAACGGAGTGAAGCAATCCAGCGTAAATAAGCAAATTGCCGGATTGCTTCGGGCTACGACTCGCACTGACGGAAACCGAGTGGAGTATAATTTGTTTATTTTTTCAGCTCTAAGAGGTACTTTAATTAATGTACTTGTTTCAAATCATAGAAAAAATATGTATTTTTGCAACGTGTTTGTAGCAGAAAACACAAAATAATTATCCGAAATATGAATTGAAAAAAATATAAATACAGATGAAATTATATGCAGAAAATTTGGTGAAACGCTATGGAACCCGCACTGTTGTAAACGGCGTGTCGATTGAAGTAGAGCAAGGTGAAATTGTTGGTTTGCTTGGACCTAACGGAGCGGGAAAAACAACTTCGTTTTACATGATTGTAGGTTTGGTGAAGCCAAATTCGGGACATATTTTTCTTGAAAATGTCGAAATCACCAACGAACCAATGTTCAAACGCGCACAACGCGGACTGGCTTATCTGTCGCAGGAAGCATCTGTGTTTCGTAAGTTGAGCGTTGAAGATAATTTACGCGCAATATTAGAAATGACCGACCTTACAAAAGAACAGCAAAAAGAAAAAATGGAACGTTTGCTTAGCGAATTTGGCTTGAATCGCGTGCGCAAAAGTTTTGGAATACAACTTTCGGGCGGCGAACGGCGGCGTTGCGAAATTGCCCGCGCTTTGGCTATCGACCCTAAATTTATTTTGCTCGACGAACCTTTTGCAGGCGTTGACCCGATTGCGGTTGAAGATATTCAGAAAATTGTTGCCGACTTAAAAAACCGCAATATCGGCGTCATAATTACCGACCATAATGTTGATGAAACATTATCAATAACCGACCACGCTTATTTGCTGTACGAAGGAAATATTCTTAAAGCCGGAACGCCCGAAGAACTAAGCTCCGACCCCGAAGTACGCAAAAAATATCTCGGTCAGCATTTTGAACTTAAACGGCGAACATTTTAAAATCATATTTAAAAATAATTCTTAAATGATAAAAAATAAAAAAAATATAACAGAAGACAAAAAAAATCCCGATAGGGATTATATGTTGGTAAAAATGTACAAATACCCCCATTGTTCGACCTCGTACGGGGTCGGAGGTAATGCGTGGACATTCTTTTTCTACCAACATTTGAATTTGAATTCTAACGGATTCAGTACATCTGTTATAGATTATTTATTTTTTATCACTAAATTGAAAATTGAAAATCATAAACAAATAATATCATGAAAAAAATAATTTTTATTACAACATTGTTTGCAATTATACAAACAAATGCACACGCGCAAAACGGCGGTATCACTACCGAAAATCTTTTGCAAATAAAAAAATCATACGCAAATACGGCAACCGATAAAGCAATTCATAATGCGATTGCAAATAATGATATAAATAAACTTGCCGTAAATGCCGAAAATCAAACAAAATTAAACGGCGATTTCAGCGATAAAGTTACAACCAAAGGTATCACCGACCAAAAGAGCAGCGGGCGTTGCTGGCTGTTTACAGGATTAAATGTATTGCGTGCTCAGGCTATCACGCAGCATAATTTGCCGGACTTGCAATTAAGCCATAATTACAATTTTTTTTACGACCAATTGGAAAAAAGCAATCTGTTTTTGCAAGGAATAATCGAAACGCGCACGAAACCTGTCAACGACAGAACGGTTGAATGGCTTTTGAAAAATCCTATCGGCGATGGCGGAACTTATACGGGAGTTGCCGATTTGGTAGCAAAGTACGGCGTTGTTCCACAAGATGTTATGCCTGAAACAAATTCGAGCAACAGCACTTCGCGATTGGGTCAGATAATTGCGCTTAAACTTCGCGAATTTGCCATCGAATTGCGAAATATGCCTGCAAATGCTAAAGCCGCTGATATTACAAATCGCAAAACAGAAATGCTTGGCGTTATTTACCGAATACTTGCATTAAATCTTGGCGAACCTGTGCAAAAATTCACATGGTCGCGCAAAAACAACGAAGGAAAAATAACTGAAACAAAAGAATATACGCCGCTTTCATTTTATAATGATTTTTTCGGAAACGATTTAATCGGCAATTATGTGATGTTGATGAACGACCCCAGCCGTGAATTTTATAAAGTTTACGAAATTGATTTCGACCGCCACGTGTACGATGGACACAATTGGCTATACGTAAATTTGCCGATAGACGAAATAAAAAACATGGCTGTGAAAAGCATAAAAGCAAACAAAGCAATGTATTTTAGTTGCGATGTAGGAAAATTTTTGAACAGAGAAAAAGGAACTTTGGATGTTAATAATTTCGATTACGAATCGCTTTTCGGCACAAAATTCGGAATGAATAAACAGCAGCGAATTGCAACATTTGCAAGCGGCTCGTCTCACGCTATGTCGCTTATTGCAGTTGATGTTGATGACAACGGAAAATCAAAAAAATGGATGGTTGAAAACAGTTGGGGCGATACAGGATATAAAGGAAATTTGATAATATCCGACGAATGGTTTAACGAATATATGTTTCGTTTGGTTGTTGAAAAACAATTTGTGCCGTCGAATATTTTGGAATTATTAAATCAAAAACCTATACAATTGCCAGCTTGGGATCCAATGTTTTCGGCTGACGAATAATAAAAATTTTCAATAAATTTATAAAAAATCAATACAAAAAAAATGGAAATTGATAAAAGACTTACAGCATTTGCCAAACTTTTGGATATTATGGACGAACTGCGCGAAAAATGTCCTTGGGATGCAAAGCAAACATTTGAAAGTTTGCGCAATAACACCATAGAAGAAACCTACGAACTTGCCGATGCTATCATAAAAAAAGATTTGAACGAAGTACGCAAAGAGCTGGGCGACTTGTTGCTGCATATTGTTTTTTATGCAAAATTAGGCAGCGAAACCGGCGATTTTGATATCACAGATGTAATCAACGGAATTTGCGATAAACTTATTTTCAGACATCCTCACGTTTTTGGAAATGTAGATGTACACAACGATTCGGAGCAAGTTGTAAAAAATTGGGAACAACTTAAACTGAAAGAAAAAGATGGAAATAAATCGGTGCTTTCGGGCGTTCCTGAGGCATTGCCGGCGCTGATAAAAGCAAACAGAATACAAGAAAAAGTCAGCGCAATAGGTTTCGACTGGGAACAACGAAGCCAAGTGTGGGACAAGGTTATAGAAGAATACAACGAAGTGCAGGATGAAATAAAAAATGAAAACGCTCAGCATTTGGAACAAGAATTTGGCGATTTGATTTTTGCCATTGTAAATGCCGCCCGCCTGTATAATATCGACCCCGAAACCGCTCTCGAACTTACAAATAAAAAATTCATTCGCCGCTTTGAATATCTCGAACAACGAACAATAAAACAAGGACGCTCGCTAAAAACAATGACGCTTGACGAAATGAACGAAATTTGGGAAGAAGC
>JAITOP010000266.1 GCA_031289895.1 Prevotellaceae bacterium | reverse complement strand
TTGCGAACATAACTTAATCCATCGGGACTTTGGCTGTACAACTGATTTGACGAATATGAATTAATCGAATATGTAGAACGATATGAATGTGAGATTGATGCGCTTCGTAAATATTTTTTCAGACTGTTTAATCTCGATAAACCGTTGTATTGAATATTCCAGTTTGGCAAAGGAATTTCCGTAAAATCAATAAATTTTGAATTTGAAATATTGGTATAAGCCGATAAAAACGAATTTATCAAAACGTCTTGCGAAAATTCACCGTAACCATCAGGATATGCGTTTGCTCCGGGATTGTAACCTGTTTGTGATTGGCGTTGTCGGTTATTTGCAAGTTTCCATGCAATATCTTTGCGTGCCGACAAAAAATTCTCGTAAGATTTTGATTTATATTTATTTTCGGCTGTCGGATTTTCAAATGTCGAACCTATTGATATAACAGATATAAGGAAAGTTCCTGTTTCGGTTACAAGTCCGTTAGGGTCAACAACGTTGTACATTACATGACTTGACATTTTCTGACGTTCTCCTCTAATATCAATATTTAAATCTTTAATCGGCTCTACACGTGCCTGATATGTAAAGTTTTTTGTTTGCGACATCAAATACGGATTAAAAAACGAAGTATCGGTTGTAAGCCAACGGTTTTGCCGCGCCTCTTCAACGAAACCCATTGATTGGTCGCCCATTATAAATTTCCATCCCGGCGATAAACTTCCGTTGAAATTGCTCATTCCCAAAATTTCTGATTCGCCTTTAAATCCGGGCAAAGTTGTTGCGCCTTGTTGCGTATATGTAAAGTTCACCGTTTTCACCGACATTAGCAAACGTGCAAGGAATTTTGCTGAGTACGAAACGGGATTTTGCGGCTTAGGAACTTTTCCTGTTACAACAACTTTAGCATCTCTGTATTCTTTATCAAACGAAACGCTGATGTTGTTTTTGTCGATTATCTGAACATTGCCTCGTATTTCTTTTCCGTCGCTGTCGTATGCTTTTACTGTGATATTATTTGTCTTTAATTTGTGTGTAACAGTGTGCTTTCGTCCTGCAAGAAATCTTATTTTTTTCGATTCGTAAGTTACTGTCGTTGTTTCGGTTTTCGCACGCGCTCGCCCGTCAAATTCATCATTAATACGTTTCAAAAATTTTACTTTATTGTACAAACTTGTTAATGTTGTTCCTGCATTTAGATTCAATGTTTGTGTATTGCTGATAGTGTTTCCCGGGTCATAATCTTCCATATTGCGTAAATTGGCAACCCATTCATAACCTGCGCGATAACTTACCTGCGAATTTAACCAGTTAAGCATTGGAATAGTGCTGAGCGGCACTTGCCATGTAAATTGTAAACTGTGATTATAATTAATATTACGTCCGAAATTCCAGAAATTACTCCACACCGAGTCGCGCCAATGCTGATAACCTTGCGGGTCGCGGCTTTTGTTTACCATTCCTTCGGGTTCGTCAATGCGGGCAAGGTTTGTTGCATTAAAATCAACACGAAGATTTTTTGTTATATCATAAACAACAGCATAACGCCGTTCCCATGTAAAATCTTTAGAATATGTCGAAGGTATTGCTATTTCGGGTGTTGATATATTTCGTGTTGTTAATTCGGTGTAAAATCTGTTTATTTCAGAAGTAAAACTAAATTGATTTGGATAAGGATTTATTCCTAATTCGCGGAAAAATGCCAGCGATTTTGGTTTTACTTTTTTAAATGGCTGCCAATATTTTGGTTGAACATTATATGCGTATGATAAAAGTGCGCTGTATGTTTCCTGCAGATTTCCCGCCATGCGTGCATTTCGTTTTAATTGTTGCGTATAAGCATAACTCAACGAAAGATTTGAAATATCCAGAACTCTTTGTCCATCGCTGTTTGCGGGTGTAATACGCACATTTGACAGGTTAAACGATTTTTGCTGAACATAAGTTTTCGCCATCATTGAAAGCGAGTCGCGCGCTCGTCCCGATAAAGCATCCAACGCCGTTTTCAGTTTTATATCCTGATTAAACGGGTTGTACAACGGAATTTCGTGATGCGCCGAAAATCCAAAGAAGAACGGAATTTTTACGCCCCACTTTTCGGGAAAAAATTTTCCAAGTTCAAGGTTTGTCATCACGCTGTATTCGTAAACATCTTCGTGCGCTCGGTCGATATAGCGTTGTTCTATACTTCCAAATCCGTTTGTAATCATAGTGCCGGCAAGCGTTAACGAGCCTAAGTCGGCAAGTTGAGCCGTAGCGCGGGCTGTGGCTGCCCAGCCGCCTTCGTTTTCGTAATCGGCAAGTCTAAATTCATTTATCCATACTACCGCCGATTTATCAAGCCCATCGTCATTTCTGCCTGCTGTTTTTTTAGGATTTTTGACTCCTATCATAATAACTTTAACCGAACCTAAATTTGGATTTCCTACTATTTTTATTCGGTTTTTTCCGACAGTTTTTTCGTAAGGCGTGCTTGACGAACCACCATATTGTTTTATTTGCTGATTGCGTTCGAGTTTCAGATTTGTAAAATCTTCCAAAGCAACATCAAGCATATTTTCTCTGGGCCACACTGCCAATCGGTCGGCATCGCTGCTGTTGCTGTATGTAGAACGATATGGAGTAAGCGCAAGAGGAATTTCGTATTCGTAATAATTGTTGCGATAATCGTTTCCTACGCGAACAAACAAACTTATGTCATCATCTTTCAACGAATAACCCGGAATAGCCTCAGCGTGTACATCCAATTTTATGCGGCGAAACTGACGAAAATCAAATAATGAATTTTTATATACTGCACGACCTTCGCCATCGCCAAGGTCAATAATTTTAAATTCCATTGCCTGCTCGTTCATTTGTATCGACTGATAATTGTCGTAGTTTAATTCGCGCTGAACATCGGGAGGCATAACGTAGTTTATCGGTGTGCGGCTTGAGTTTTCTTCGAGATTAACAACCGAAACATCAAATGTAGCGTTTGGCAGTTCGGGTTGCGCCAAGCCTTCCTGACCTTCAATCATTGAATAATTATACCGTCTCCATTCGCTGCGAACCAAATCGAGCGAAGCAAATCTGAAATATGTTGTTTCCTTAAATCCGCGAACAAAAAGCCGCATAAACCGTATTGATTTAAAATCGCTTATATCGCCAACTTCTTTTTGATATTGATTTAGCGGAATTTTAAACTGAAACCATCTGACTTTTTTGGGTTCGTTGCTGTTTTTGAAATCAACAGTAACTTCGCGAATATCCGAAATAAAGTTTTCGCCAACAACCATTGTTGCCGGAGATAATTTTAACCGGTACTGAAAATAACTTTCCGATTCGTTCATTGTGTTATCTCTGTTCAAATCTTCAATATCGGGATATGTTGTTGACATTCTGTTTTGTCCGCCGGTGAGGTCGGAGGGTTGCGAGTTTCCATCCGGTCCGTTGAAATCTCTGTAACGGTCGAGAATGCTTGCCTCGTTGTCATTAAACGATTCGTCGAGATAATGGCGAAAGTTATCGCTCGACGGGTCGTCGGATATTTTTTGAAATGCTGATGAATTTAACCACGAAAGATTTGTCAAAAAGGCATATCTGCTTTCAAAAAATTCTTTTTCATCTTCATCTCTAAGTCCGTCCATGCCAACATCCTGATACGGACGCGCTTGTATATTATTATCGAAAGTATAAACCAGCGATTGAATTTTCGGAACCCGTCCCCACGCAGTTTCTACAACAGCGTCAGGGTCAAACGGATATGGTAAGCCGTGTTCAAAACTTTTCATTCCATCGCGAAGTATATCTTCCGAAATATTTCCCAAATTCAAATACATATCGCCGCCCGACGAGCTTTGATTGTTCACAAAGGGGTCCATCAGCCAAAATTCTATATGGTCGTAATTTGCTGTTTCAAAATCGGTAACAGTAAGAGCGCGCATAATTCCGCCCCAGCGTTTTTCGGGATTTGAAAATGTTCCGTTAGCGTTAATATTTAGTATATCATAATTATAAGGTCCTCTTTCTGTCGGATAAAATGCCATGTTAAGCGTTGATATATATTCGGATGTTCCTGTTGTTATTTCCTTGTCGGGATAAACTTCGGTAACAGGAATTTCGCGCACATAATGATTTTCGCGAAATTCGGGATTGTTTTTTATATATGCAGGCGTGTAGCTTGTGTTTCGTGTAAGGTCGGTGGATATTGAATACCACGCAAATTTGGCTCTGTTTTTTCCGTAAGCAATATCGTTGCTCAAATCGCCTTCGGGAAATATCTCCGGTTGTTTTTGCGGTGTGCTTGCCAAAGCCCATGCGTTAAATGCCCGCAAATCAAGTGTGGCACGCGATGCTTCAAAATCGTCTATATACGAACTTTTGTTTGATTGTCCTGCAAGTAATTTTGCATATTCGGCATCTATTGTTAAGTACGATGATTCTCTTGTGTTTAAGAGCGGAATTTTATCAACTAAATTTGTCAAAAACGGAGTTTCGCGCCTGTACGATAAATTAAATCCTATCATGGCGTTTGATATTGGGTCTTCGCCATACGAAACTTTACGTACCATCGGGCGTTCGTACAATCCGAGATATGTTGCGCCTATATTAAAATCTTTGTCGATTTCATAATTTAAGTGAACTCCGTACATCGTTTTTTGCTGCAAACTGAACAGGCTGTTGTCTTCGAGCGAAACTTTCAGCGTCATTCCCGATTGCATATATGCCGAGTTGATGATATTTACCGTTCCCATAGTATAATTTACAACATAATCAACATTCTCGACAAGTTTAACTCCGTTGACTGTTACCGTTACCGAGCCTTCGGGTATGTTGGATGCGTTGAGCAATATTTCCGACGAGCCTTCCGATTTATACGAACCTTTAATGCTGAATTTATTTTTTTCGGCAAGTTCGCGGGCTTTCACCAGCGTTGAATCGTACAGTTCCTGAAATACATATTTTGATGCTATCGCATTGTTATTTATTTTTTCTTTAAGATAATTCCCAAACGGTTCGAGTACGGGAAAAATAATACGTCCCCGCGTTGATAAAACCGTTATTCCTTCAACAAAATCGAACATTCCATCGGGATATGCCTCTTGCGAAGTGTTTACATTATCCAGATTGAGAACCCGTATAAGTTGTGTGTTTTTTATTGCTCCTTCGGGCAAAAATGTCAAATCTGTTCCTGCCTCGTCGTTTTGATAATATACATCCAAATAAAATTCATCCCGCGAAAATGATATATTTGAAATCGTATATATATTTTTCATCATCAGTTTCCATGTAGGCAAGGCTGGGGTTAGGTTTGTGCCTTTCAGCAATTTTGCTACCAGCACGTTTGGCGATATAATTCCATCTGTCGAAAGTTCGCCTACTTTATACGAAACTCCGTTTGCCGTGTATTCATAAGCTACAGCAAGCACTTCGTCGTTGTTTAGCGCACTGTTTAGCGATATGTATCCAAGTTGGTGGTTAATCTTATAATCTGTTTCTTCTATTAGTTTTCGTGCGTTTTCAAGTTTTTCGTAATCGTTGCCGCTAACCATTAAATTTGCATTAAGATAAGTGGTTACATCCGATATTGTGCGAAAGGAATTTGCATCCAAAATTTCGAGCAAACGGTTTGCCGTGTTTGTAGGAAATGCGGGCGGACTTGGTTTTTGAAATCGCGCCGCCTGATACATTACTCTGGGTTCGGCAAGGTCGATAAATCCTACTATGCTGCGCGAATTGTCGAAATTGCTTGATTTGTTTGTAACCCAAACTTCTATTCTTGTAATGTTTACGCCCGATTGTATGTATGGGATATTTTTCAGCGAACGGTCGTAATTATCTCTAAATGTTTGTGATAGAAAAAAATGTCGGTTTGCATCATATTCGTCGGCGCGTATGTCAAAGTCGTTTATTTGCGCTCCGCCTTTTATTTCCATAGTTTTCGATTCGCTTTCCTGTTTCGACACAATTCCCGAAACGCTTAGTTTTCCGAATTTTAAATCGGTGCGGACACCAAATAAGTTTTGCGCTCCCGAAATCAACGTTCCCGCAAGTGGAAACGATACGTTACCTACTTCAATTTTCTGAATAATATCATCTTCGCCGCCTTCGTATCCTACTTTTAGTTTTGTTTCAAAATCGAATGTGGCTTCGGTGTTGTAATTAAATTCCATTTTCACTCTGTCGCCAATACTTCCCGATACGTTAACCTGTAATTTTGTATCGAAATCGAAACTTGTTGAGGAGCGGAAATTTGCGGCAACCATTGGGTTGGTTGTTTTTGTATTATTGATTGTAAAAATCAGTTCTGCTGTTCCTTGCGGGACAATAACAATTTCGTTGCCACCGAATATCGAGCCGAAAATATCGTTATCAATTCTAATTCCTGCACCAAAACCGCCGCCCGAACTGCTTTGCGATGATGATGAGGATTTTCGTTGCTCTATCCACGAATTGCGAATTGAATTTTGAACCTGATATTTTTCAAATTCATCCTTATCCATAACCTTGAAAGGATAAGACTTTTTACTGCCTTCCATACGATAAAATATGTATTTATCGCTGATACGGTCGTATTCTATTATCACATTTTCTTTGAGGTCAATCCAACTGCGGTTTTCTTTCGTGTCGGTTGATTGTCCAAGCATGTATGTAGTAAACATACACATCAAAAACAATGTCAATAATATTTTTCTTGTCAATAATTTTATATTGTTATATTTGATATTTATCGTCATATTTCGGATATTCTAAATCATCAATTAAAGTTGTTTTAATGCCTGCTTTATAAGCGATTCTACCGTTAAATCGGGTTCTTTAAGCAACAAAGCGTCTATAAATTTTTCTACCGCGCTTTTTGTAAAACCAAGCGTAACCATTGCCGACACTGCTTCGTCTCGATTATGTTTATTTGGCGACACAAAAATATTTCCCGCAGGTGTTTTCGATATTTTATCTTTCAAATCCACCACAATGCGTTGTGCGGTTTTCAGTCCAATGCCTTTTACGCTTTTCAGTTTTGATATATCATCTTTCTCAATCGCCAAGCGCACTTCCTGCGATGTTATTGACGACAGCATCATTCGCGCCGTATTTGCACCTATACCGCTCACCAACATCAAAAGCCTGAATACATTGCGCTCATCTTCGTCGAAAAAGCCAAATAATATTTGCGCATCTTCGCGAACAATATATTGCAACAGCAACCGCACCTCGCTCATCCTGCTGATTTGGCTGTATGTTTGCAATGATATATTTATAAAATAACCTATTCCGCCTGTTTCAACAACAACATAGGCGGGCGTTATTTCTGTTATGTTTCCTTTAATATACTCGTACATAGAATTAATTTCGAAATTGTAACCTGCAAAATTATAATTTATTTTAACAACTTATGATTTTTATTGCAAATAGTAGCAATTTTTTTGTTTAATTTAACATCCAACAACAAAAAATGCTAAATTTATGATGTTATTTTTGGGTATTTGGTATTTAGTATTTGGTATTTGGTCGTTGGGATTTGGTATTTAGTATTTGGTCGTTGGTATTTGGTCGTTGGTATTTGGTCGTTGGTATTTGATCGGAAGTTCGAAAATCAATTACGAATTACGGAAATTACGAATTACGAGGCGTAAAATCAATTACGAATTACGAATTACAAAATTACGATGCACATAGTATAGAATGGATTTACACAGAAATTTAACTAATTATCTGTCCGTTTTTTTAGTTGATTATAGTTTTAATGTCTGATAAAAATTGTATCTTTGCAAAAATTATTTGCATGAAAGATGTAATATGAAAAAGAGTAAATCTAACGCCATAAAAGGCTTTAATGCAGTAGATTTTGTGCGTAAAACGCGCAGACAAATCAACAAGGATACTCAAAATATGAATTTTGAAGAAATCAA
>JAITOP010000263.1 GCA_031289895.1 Prevotellaceae bacterium | reverse complement strand
GCATCTGCAAGTATCTGTTCATCATTAGGATTAGATATAAAACCCAATTCTATCAATATGCTTGGCATTGCTGTTTTCCATAGCACCAAAAATCCTGCCTGTTGCACGCCTTTATCTCCTTTCAGCGGGCTTGTCTGCAAAAGTTCTTGCTGCACAAATTCAGCAAGAGTAACACTTTCGGTGCGGTGTGCGAATTGCATCAGCGAAAAAATGATGTACGATTCGGGAGATGTCGGGTCAAAACCCTGATATTTTGTTGTATAATCATCTTCCATTGTAATTACGGAGTTTTCGAGGCGCGAAACTTCGAGGTTTGCCTGCGATTTATGCCCTCCCATTATCCACGTGGAAACTCCTCGCGGCGTAGAATTTTTAAATGAATTTACGTGAATTGATATAAATAAATCGGCATTATTGCGATTGGCAATATTGGTGCGCTCGTTTAATTCAATAAAAACATCTTTATTTCGCGTGAAAATAACTTCTATCTCCGGAAAATTTTTGTTAATAAATTCACCAAATTTTAACGCTACGGAAAGAGTAATATCTTTTTCGTTAATATTTTTTCCCCGCGCTCCCGGGTCTTTTCCACCATGACCTGCATCTATAACAATTTTTTTAATTCGCTGTTGGCTAACATAATTTTGAGCGTTAGCAAAAATTATGGAAATACAAAAAAACGTTAAGTAGCATACGATATAGGGCATCTTATTCGCAAAATATGTCAAAAACTTATTTTTCATGTAACAATTATTTATTAAATTTCATTAGTTTTGTACGCTTTTTTTGTGTAAAATCACAAAATAAGATGCAAATATAATAATTTTTGATGATAAAAATAATACGTTATATATCGTTAACACTTTTAATGCTGTTCGGATGTTTGTATGGCGCGCATGCCATGCCGCAAAGCATTGCTGATACAATAACAATACAGGATACCTCCTCGTTTGTTATTGATTCTGTTTCGTTTTACGCCGATTCTGTTTTTATTGAAAAGGCAGGCGAAAAAACGCTTTTAGAAGCCCCCGTGCTTAAAACCGCCGACAGTGCTATTGATTTTGATGTGGCAAACGGAAAATCTTATCTATATCGCAATGCCGAAGTTATTTACATGGATAAACAAATAAATGCCGATTACATAGAATTTGATGCGAATAAGAAAATAATTTATGCCAAAGGTCTTGCCGATACTTCAGGTAAAATTGTCGGAAATCCTGTATTTAAAGATGGCAAAGATAAGTACGAAATAAAAGAACTTTATTATAATTTTGAAACCAAAATTGCACGAATAATTCACGTTGTTACTCAGCAGGGCGAGGCTTATATGCACGGCGATACCATTAAAAAAATGCCCGACAACACAGTTTTTTCAAAAGGCGGAAAACTCACAACCTGTGATGCCGACCATCCTCACTTTTATATAAAAATGCGAAAATCGAAAATGATTCCTGCCAAAAAAGCTGATGAAAACGGCAAAAACAGTAAAAACGGACAAATGATATTCGATTTTGCGTATTTGGTTGTCGAAGATGTGCCGCTGCCTTTTTTTATTCCTTTCGGATTTTTTCCTTTAATGACAGATGCCTCTTCGGGAGCAATAATTCCGAGCTACGGCGAAGAAGCCGAACGCGGATTTTATCTGCAAAAATTCGGTTATTATTTCATATTGTTTAAAGATTATATTGATATGGAATTAACAGGCGATTGGTATTCAAAAGGTTCGTGGGGTTACCAGATAGCATCTCGATATACGAAAAGATATAAATTTACGGGAAGTCTGAATTTTCAATCGGCAACAATAAAACTTGGCGATAAAGGTTCGCCCGATTACGATGTTTCAAAAAGTTTTTCGCTGTCGTGGAGTCATCAAAAAGCACCGCAAACAAATCCTACCGTTAATTTTCAGGCAAGCGTAAACTTTTCATCATCAACACATAAACGATACAACGAATCGACAATAGACAACAGTTATCTTCAAAATACGGCAAGTTCAAGTATTTCGTTTTCAAAAAATTGGGAAGGAACGCCGTTTAGCATGACAGCCGGTTTTACTCATAGCCAAAATATGCGCGACAGTACGTATTCAATTAGTTTTCCGACTTTTACATTTGCGATGACAACAATTTATCCGTTCAGAAGTAAAAACAGCACAGGCAAAAAGAAATTTTACGAAAATATAAGTTTCGGATACAATACAAATTTCTCCAACAGCGTTTCGAATGTAAAAGAAGACCAGCTTTTTAAAGACCCGTTTTGGGATGCAATGAAACACGGAATGAATCATAATTTTTCGATAGGATTGCCCACATTTACTTTGGCAAAATATATAACTGCAAGTCCGAGTATAAGTTACGGACAGGTGTGGTATTTTCAAAGCCGAACCCGCAATTGGGATGCAGGAACAAATACGGTAATTTCCGACACAACATCTTCGTTCGGCGATTTTGGACTGTCGCATACATATTCCAGCTCAGTTTCGTTTAGCACAAGAGTTTACGGATTGTTCGACAAGTTTAAACCAAATTCAAAAATAAAAGCAATCCGCCATGTTATGACGCCAAGTATTTCGTTGAGTTATACGCCTAATCAAAAAATTGCTGCCAACGGCTGGCGAAAAGTACAAACCGACGCAAGCGGCACCGAAGAATATTATAATATATATAACGCTCCTGCAAATATCGGCACGCCATCTGGAAGCAAAGCAAGCGGAAATATAAACTTTTCACTTGGTAACACTTTGGAAATGAAAGTAAAAGCCAAAAGCGATACATCCGAAAATGCTGATAAAAAAATAAAATTGCTGGAATCGCTCAACATAAGCACAAGTTATAATTTGCTTGCCGACTCAATGAATCTTTCAAATATTTCGTTCAACGGATACACAAATTTATTTGAAATTTTAAGAATCAGTTTTGGTTTTCAACTCGACCCGTATGATATAAATGAGCGCGGACAACGCATAAACAAATTTTACTGGGATAAACATTTTGCTTTGGGCGATTTTAAATCTTTTAATTTTTCAACAGATTATACATTTAGCGGCGGCAAAGGCAAAGGAACAGACGGCGGTGCAAAAGCGGGAGCGCAGCCCAACAACCCAAACGCTCAAAATAATTTGCAAAACACAAGCGGCACAGACGATAATTATTATTACTCACCCTATTATGTCAATTTTGATGTTCCTTGGTCGTTAACTCTTAGATTGACATATTCATACAATAAATCATATTCATACAATTCCACAACAAAATCGCTGAGCGTACTAAAAACACATACCCCCACGCTTGATATTAACGGAAATGTAAATCTTACCTCCAACTGGAAAATTTCGGCATCATCAGGATACGATTTTAAGGCAAAAAAATTAACATCTTCAACATTCAGTTTGTTTCGCGATTTGCATTGTTTTGAATTTTCGTTTTCGTGGTCGCCGTTTGGATACAGAAAATATTGGGGATTTACCATCAGAGCAAAATCGTCAATTCTAAGCGATGCCATAAAATATGACAAACATTCGAGTTTCTATGATAATTATTAGTTTAGTTGTAAGTTGTAATAAGTCGTAAGTCATAAGTCGTAAGTCATAAGAGGAAGTTAATTCTTAATTTTAAGTTGTTGATTATTACAAAAATCACGGTAAGGATTATTGTTTGATGTGAATTTTTGAAAGTTTGCTCTCTATATTTTATAGAAATTTCACATCAATATCAGATATACACATTCATAAAGTAACGGAATGTTACTAAAATATTGTTATTAAAATTCAAATAGGTTTTTAGCCTTTATTTGTCTTTTAATATTCTTCGTCCAATAATTCAAAATACATCGGTTCGTTGCCGAACTCTTCGTAATCTTTAATTGCATCTGCAATACAACCGTTGACACTGTCGCCAATACCAACAAATATTGTATTATCTAATTCTGCTGCAATTTCATAATTAGCCTCATTTTT
>JAITOP010000260.1 GCA_031289895.1 Prevotellaceae bacterium | reverse complement strand
AAGCATCCGATAAAATTTACGACAAACGTTGCTATCGGAAAATTAGATTGAAAATGTTTTACTATAAACAAAGATGTAAGATATCGAAAAATACTTCCAATTCCACCGCCAACACCTATTAAAATTATCTTTAAAATCATAAAAAATAAAAATAAAAAACCCTACAACATTAAAAAAATATACTGTAAGGTTTTGAACTACTAATCATTAACCATTAAACAGCAAAAAACAAATAACCTATAAAAATGCACTGAATCCGTTAGGATTCAAATGTTTGTAGAAAACGAATGTCCACACATCCCCTCCGACCCCATACGGAGTCGAACAGCGGAGGGATTTATACATTTCTACCAACAGACAATCCTTATCGGGATTTTTTTGTCATCTGTTATAATTTGTTTATTTTCAGCACTAAACATTAACCATTAATCACTAATCACTAATCACTAATCACTAATCATTAAACATTAATCACTAATCACTAATCATTAATCACTAATCATTTCATGCAATTCGGCAATTCCTTTTTTGTTCAGTTCGAATGTTTGTTTTTTGTTGTTAGGCAAATAAACTTCAATTTTATTATCGTCTAAAAAGCGCATTATTTCCTGATTGTAATTATCATTTTTTACGCGCCACGATTTTTTTATTCTGTCGTACGAAAGTTCTGCATACACAGATGTATTGTCAGTTTGCTCGATGCGTAAAGTGTTGCGTTTTTTAGTAACTGTATAAAAAATTCCGTTATGCTCTATTTCTTTTACATCGCCGTTTTTTAAGGCTAATGCCTCTCCATCATTCCAAAATTCAACAGAATTAAGTACAAAAACATCTGCCAAATAGCAAACTTCGTAAATAGGAATGACATGAAAAGCAAGAAAAACAACTTCGTTTGCAAATTTGCTACCAACATCTTTATTCCATTCAAGAAGTTGACTTGTCAATTTAAATGAGCCAATGCAAGAACTCATAATAAATGCAGCAAAAATCACCGCTGCCAAAACTTTTATCTTTTTCATAATTTATTTTTTGTTATTAGTAAAACATTATTTAACTTTGCAGATACAAAGATGCAAAAATATTGCTGAAAAGAAAATAATATTAATATATTTTTTTGTATTGATTTGATAATGTGCATAAAAATATTTTAATTAAAAATAACAAAACTTTGGCATAAAAGTTGCTATTACATTAACTGATTTTTAACAATTAAACGCAAAAAGATATGAAAAAAATAGTAATTATAGGTTTTATTTTTGTTTCGGCAGCTTGGTCGATGAAAGCGCAATCGTTTGAAACAACTGTTGAAATGCCAAAAATAGGTTATCAAAATGCAGTATCCATTGATTTACCTTATACGGCTGATGATGTTGAAGCTACGCTAAAAAAACGTTTTGAAGCAAGCGGACTGAAAGGTAAAAGTGCATCAAAAGGTTTCACCGAATATAAAAGCGTGAAATTTAATGAGTTCAGCAACGAAACAGTCAACATTTACACAAAAGTTGACAAAAACAAACAAAGCAAAAGCGATTCGAAAGTTTATATTCTCGTAGCATTGATGAGCGGAGAATTTTGCACATCGGCAACCTGCGAAAGTTTAATAAACAACGTAAAAGAATTTGAAAATAAACTTGACCCGCATGTGGCTTTATACACTACTACCGTTCAGTTTGACAAAAGCACCGAAGAGTTGAAAAAGGCTGAAAAAGAGTTTCGTAGTTTGCAGGACGATGGCGTATCGCTGCAAAAAGATAAAGATAAACTTCTGAAAAAAATAGAAGAAAACACGCAAAAAACTCAGAATAAACAAAAAGAAATTGAAATGAAACAACAGATTGTTACTGAATTTCAATTAAAGAAATCGAAACAAGAATCCGAACTGCCAAAATAATTTTGACCTTCCAAAATAATATATAATATTAAACACGAATAGTTGGTGAATATTTTTTCGCCAATTATTTTTTTTAAATGGTATTTGGTATTTGGTATCTGGTCGTTAGTCGTTGGTATTTGGTCGTTGGTATTTAGTCGTTAGTCTTTGGTCGTTAGTCTTTGGTCGTTAGTCTTTAGTCGTTAGTCTTTGGTCGTTAGTCTTTGAAATTAAGAATTAAGAATTATTGGATATTTTTAACTTCTCTAACTTCTTATCTTTTTACTTTTTACTTTTTACTTTTAACCTTTAACCTTTAACCTTTTAACTTTATAACTTTTACCTTTTACTTTTTACCTTTAACCTTTTACCTTTTGCCTTTTACCTTTTACCTTTTACCTTTAACCTTTTAACTTTATAACTTTTACCTTTCTAACTTCTCATTTTTCCATTTTTCGGATTTTGTTTCTCCGTTGGCGGTCATTACTCCGTTGCCTTCTTTAATCCAGTTGTTGTTTTTCAGAATCCAGTTTCCTGTGTAGATGTCGCCGTTTGCATAGTTCATTTTTCCGTTTCGGGTTTGCTTTTCCCAATTCCAGTGACCTTCAAAAACATCACCGTTTTCATAAATTTCTTTGCCACTTTCGATGTTGCCGTTTTTAAAAATTCCTTTGGTCGTTATATTATCTTTTATAAGTTCGCCGTCACCTTCGTAGCGGTCGTTATAAAACTTGCCGTGATATTCAAAATTTGAACTTTTAAGATTTCCGTAACCGAATTTTTTGTTGTCGATAATTATTCCGTTGTATTCTGTGCCATCGGCAAATATCAATTGTCCTGTGCCGTACATATTTCCGTTTCGCCATTCGCCTGTATATTGATTTCCGTTGTTCCACTTATAATGTCCCAAACCGTTGCGCACGCCCGAAGTATTTACTCTGCCTTTGTAAATTCCGTTGCGTAATTCCTGCTCGGCATACAAAAGTCCTTTGGTTGAATATTTGAAATTTTCATTAATATTTTGCAACAAATCATCATCTTTTTTGTGCAATACCGATTTATAAAAATACGCTATTTTTCGATTTAGTTTTTCGTACGATTGCTGATTAAAATTTCTGATATTTACTTTTGCAATTTTATATTGATTGCTGTTTTTGGTTTCGTTTTTGCTAAATTCCTTGTACCCAAGCATTTCGTGTTGATTTGTCATAAAAACAACATCATATTCGGGATACAGTTTATATAGCATAAATTTTATTGCAGTAGTTTTTTCTTTTTCGTATCCATTCGATTTTTTAATGTAAATATTTTGCTGCACATACAAATCGGCGCATCCGGCAAACAAACGTTCGATTAAAATATCGTAAGTAGTTTCTGTTTTTTTTGATATTGCCAAACGCGAAAACAAACTTGCCACAACATTTGTAGCCACTGTTACTACCGCAACGGCTGCAATATCTTTCAAAACCGAAGAATTGTCGCTGTTTTCCAGAATGTGGTCGATAGCCGCCTCGCCCAAACCCATAGTTACTGCTGCGCCAAATGCTGCTGCAAAAACATTTCCTTTTCTTAATGTTTCTTCGCCAAAAAACAATCGGGCGGTATTTTTTCGTATTTCGGGTTTATTTCCAAATGTACATTGCCTTTGCGAGATATGTTTGTACGTTTTTTTTGTGTACATTTTGTTGGATGCAGCAAGAGTGCAATACGGCAAAATCTGTGTAATATAATCTCTCCCGCGTTTGCTGATTTTCAATGCGATAAAAGGTATATAGTTTGCATCTTCCGAATAATCCGAAACCCATATTCCGCATATATCATCGGCAAAATCTATATTTTTTCTGGCAATAGCATTGCTGAAATAAACCAGAGAATCAAATTCGGCAGATATGCTTGTATTTTCCGGATGATTTTGAAGATACGATGATATTGATGAAATAATTATATTCATGCTATCAGGCTCGTCGATATTTCCTAAAACCTGCGCCAGCGTTATTTTTGCTTTTAAGTTGACGGTGTCGTCCTGCGATGTTGAATTTATAATTTTTGTGAGCAGATTATACGCTGATGCGTAATTTTTATTAGCCGTTTCGATTTGCGATTTTTCCCATAAAGCATTTATATTCTCAGTTTGAGCGTAAGCCGAAGTCAAACAGAAATTTAATACAAACAGCAAATATATTATTAAAAACTTTTTCATTGTTTTTCATTATTTTATACTGCAAAATTATATCTTTTGATAATACTATACATAAAATATATGATAAATTATGCAAAAAAAATTAATAAATAGGGACGTTGGGACATTATAGACGTTAGGGAAGTTATACTTCGTGTGGTATCCGTCATTGCGAGGGCGTAGCCCGAAGCAATCCAGTAAATTGCTTATTTATTCTGGATTGCTTCGCAAGCTCGCAATGACGAAAACACAATTTATGCCGGAGTTTAGTATAGAAAAAAAAAGAGGTTGCAATATTTTTTTTATTTTACAGGTACAAAGTATTCGTTATAAATAATATAAGGGTTTTATTCATATATAGAGTGTAAAATAAATTTCAATTCAAGCAACCTCTTCCAAAAAAAATGAAACGTT
>JAITOP010000214.1 GCA_031289895.1 Prevotellaceae bacterium | reverse complement strand
AAATTAGGGCTAACAGCACAAGAATCAATTACAACATTACAAGTTGCTACGAATAAAGCAAAAAAATCTGTAGTGCGTGGAAATTATCAGATTAGTTTCGTTATTCAGCCAAATATTATCACAAATGAGAATATTCCCATTCTGCAACTTTTGGATTGCTTGCGCTTTTTTAAAAATATTCCAACCACATTGCCTAATGATTCTTGTAAGCAGTTGCTATTATTATTTGGACAGTACACAGAGAAACAAATACATACGACCAAACAGTTAGCATTAAAATATAATCCTGCAACTATCGCTTTTTTAGGGGCATTACTTGAAACTTTGAATGACAAAGAAGATACAAACGCATTGTATAACCTACTAAATCATCAATCATCCTATAAACTGGGTATGTCAAAAAATATTTTGCTGAATCAAAAGAAGTGGCATATCCGATAAAAAACATACAGCGAACATCTAAAAAACAAAACACCCAACTTTACATTCTTGGGTGTAAAATTGGGTGTTGATTTTGCAACTAACTGATAATCAGTATTGTTTGCGGTATGGACGGGACTCGAACCCGCGACCCCCTGCGTGACAGGCATAAAAATATATATATACAATTAATTGTATATTAATAAATTATGAAATATTGAAAATAATTTGCAAATTATTTACAAAAAAAAAAGATGGTAAAAATACCATCTTATTTTTTAGTTGCTCTCACAACTAAATATACAATTGTTTCAATGCCGCTCTCGCAGCTAAATTTCTTTTTTGAACCCGTACCCGCATTTTTTACACTCAAAACTGATTTCTCCCTGAACAGAAATAACAGGAATGTAGGCAGTCGGATTTTTGCAAACAGGACAATAGACAAAATCAGAATTTTCTGATGATAAATCAGAAAACAACAGAAGATTTATTAACTCATCCCTGTTTATTCCTGTTCCTTCGCTATACTTATTAATATAGCTTAGAACCTGTTCTGATATTTCTACTTTTTTCATAATAAAAAAAACCGGTGAAGCGATAATAAAAAATTTACAAAAACTGTAATAATTTCAATTCCATCGTCGGGCATTGCTGCCCGAACTTGGTTCGATTTAACTTCACCGGATTTGCAAAGATAGTGATTATTTTTAATATTGCAAAAAAAAAGAGGATGTTCACCCTCTTTTTTATCAGCCGCTCTCGCAGAAATTGCTACAAATATACTACATTTTTTTAAATAAAAAAGCATCAGGTGCTAATTTAGATTAATTATAAATTAGCACCTGTCATTATTATTTAAAAATTTTCATAGCATTTATTAAACAAAATGCGATAAATGCTATAAAAAGGCAGTTTAGCCAATCTAATAAAAAAGAGCCTACTATTAAAAAAATAGTAAAAATAAAATAAATTATTTTCATATCTTACTTATTAAGTTCCAGACACTTTTTTCTTTCCAATCGTTTCCTCGCGGAGTTTTAAAACCGCTTTCATTCAATCGTTTAGCAATTGAACGAAAAGAAATCGTACCTTTTAGTTCGAGAGCAAGCGCAGCAGCCATTTTGTTTGCAGGATTATTTTTTGCCTGCGTCCGCCTTGCTTCGATTGACTTTTTTCGAGCCGCATCAGTCAGATTTTGCGGACTTCCCATTTTTTCTCCCCTTGCTTTTTTTGCAGCAAGGGCAGCCTTTGTTCTCTGACTGATTAGCTCCCGTTCGTGTTGCGCCATTGTGGAAAAAATACCTATCGATAAGGTATTTGCTTCCGGTATGTCGCAACACTCAAAGTTTACTCCGCTATCTCTCAGATTGAAAATAAACGAGACGTTTCGACTTAAACGGTCTAATTTTGCAATAAGCAAAATAGCATCGAGCTTTCTCGAAAGCTCGATAGCTTCAGCAAGTTGAGGGCGGAAGTCGTTTTTTCCGCTCTCAACTTCAACAAATTCCTTCAAGACTACGTTGTTTTTTACGTAGTCTTTTGAAATTTTTCGTTGAGCTTCTAATCCGAGTTTCGACTTGCCTTGTCGTTCTGTCGAAACTCGGAAATATAATATATAATTTTTCATCTGTTTATAATTTGTAAGTTATTGAAATACAAAACAATGATTAAATTTTCATCATCGTTTTTATGCAAAGGTACATATTTTTAGACAAATGTTATCTTCATCTCCTGCCACAAGTGAAAAACCGTTGATAATGCTTTCCCTGTCTCTGTAATATGTTTCTTTTTTGACAATCCAACCGCTGTATTTGCTTTTGCCCAAAAAGTAACCTTCGCCACCCGTATATTTTTCCCTGCGTTCATTTTGCTTTTGCCGTTCCTCCTGCTTTTGCCTGTCAATCTGTTCGGCTATACTCCGCAGTGAAGCCACTTCGAAAGCGTCCATAAATCGGGGGTTTTCATCATCGTAATAAAAACCTATCCCGTATTTCTGCGACAATGGTCGGATTAAATCCGCTGTTGTAAACCCTTTTGTTCTCAAATTGATGAGTTTATAAGTCAGTCCACAACGGCTTTTAAGTATTTCATATACGACATAACGGTCGTCTTGGTATCCGTTCATTTGGATTAACTGATTTATCCCTACTGTTTGTTTCGCCGTATCATACGTTTTGTTTGCGAATAATAAATGTACTTGTCCCATAATTGTAAAATTAAAATATTTAAAAATTACATTCGTAAGTATATTTTTCTTTCAAATTACGAAGAACCTTGTCTGTTACTTCGTAATTTCCGTTACTATATACATGTATTCCTTTTCGTTCCTTCAGATTGAACGTTTTTGGGTAAATCGTCCAACTATCTCCGTTGCAATTTTCGATTAAGAAATCTGCATTTTCTTTCCTTTCGTCCAGAGAAGTTTTTTTATACTCTCCCGGATTTTTAAAATTTTCATTTTTGATAAAAGTTCCTTTCATTTTTATAATATTTGCCCGTATTGCCGATAGCGCAGCGTTAATTGTTATATTACATTACTTAATCTCTAATTTTTCCACTTCGAAGTGGAAAACTTCGGGTATTTCGTCATCATCAAAACTCTGTTTTGCGAACCATTCAGCAGCTTCTCTTTTGCTGATGAGTTCGTATGTTTCCCGACTTCCCTGAAAATTCGAGTAATGATTCAGGATGAATCTACACTCTTTAGTTACGTAGATAACCTCATGTTCCCACTGCGATCCTGTTGCTTTACTAATCCAGTTTTGTCCGTCATGATAGGTATCTTCTTTAAATACGTTTGCCTTTTCTTCGTCAAACCAAGACCCCGAATTATCGGTTAATGCTACTCTTCTCATATTTCTTGTGTTCAGAAACGCTGTCCCCCGCTTTAAGTTAAATCCTATAAGGTGCGATTTATTCTTCTTGATATGTTAATATAATATTTTGATTTCGTTCATTTAGCCCTTCCGGTAGTCGCCCGCCTTGTGAGCGAAAAAACATACGTCACCAACTTCGAAGGAAGCTTGCTTCGAGGGTAAATTGATGTTCGTTTTTTCTTTTTCTTTTTCTCTTTCTTTGTGTTTTATGTACATTTCAGCTAATAGCGAAAAAACAAATATAATAAAAACTATCATAGAATTTCTTAATACTTTTTCAATAGAAAATAATTCATCTAATGATGAGTTATAACTTTCATTACTTAATTTTGTTGTTTTCTTTTTCATAATATTTGCCCGTATTTCCGATAGCGCAGCGTTAAGTTGTTATTTTACTATTACTTCAAACAAATATTACCGTATCACCGTTTTTTAATGCGTCAATAATTTCAGAAGCATCCGACTTAGTTAAACTTCTCATTGCATTTGTAGTGCTTGAAAACGGCCATTCTGGGCAATTTTCTGATGTTCTTAAATCACCGATGTAGTCTAATTGTTTGTAAGTAACTGCAAATTTGTCCGTCGCTTTGTGCCAGCTTGTTTTAATTTCTGTTGTTTTCATTTTTTTTTTGAGACCCCCACACGCGAGCGGCTCTCAGCTGCATTAAATTATTGTTCTCGGAAAGCCCGCAAAGGCCGTCCGAGATGTTTTTTAGCGATGCTTTTCTCTTAGCTTCTGTAACATCGCTCTTTAGTCGTGTAGCTCCAACATGAATCCTGCTGTTTTGTTTTTCAACGAATACAGCTCTATTGAATGAGGAATCCCTCATCTATGAGGGTCTTTTTGATGTCCCCTCTTTCCTCAACAACTGCAAGGGCTTTCTCCTTGCTACAAGTATGAGTATGAACTCTCACCTCGCTCATGTCCCATCCCCATCTATTTATGTAGCAAGCATCGTATATGATGTTTGCGTACCTTCCTTTTCCGTCAAGGAAAGAATTACGGGAATCGATCCCGCCAAAACTTTTATATATTCTAGCGACTCCCGAGATGTTTTTTACACTATGTTCAGTCCTTAATCCCAAATAATTTTTATCCATTTTTTCTACGATTAACCTGTACATCGCGAGGTTTTAAATAATATCACTATTAACCGACTAAAAATCGGTATTATTTTCAATTATTTGACAGTAATCTATTTACGCTTCAAAAAAGTCATTTTTTAAAAGTTACCCTCCCTCAAAAAGCAGCATTTGTACAGCATCTGGGACTT
>JAITOP010000140.1 GCA_031289895.1 Prevotellaceae bacterium | reverse complement strand
TGAACAGCAAAAACGGCATAATAACATTTTTGCGAAACGAGAAAGTCATTTTTTCCTTCAAAGCCAAAGACGTAATAAAATATTGGCTTACTTACAAGGAATTTACGTATGTTTTACGACAAACGCAAAAAAAAGAAAAAACGATTAGCCTTCTGGGATTTTCGAGAAAAGATAATAAAAAAATCCGCAATAAATTAGAACTTTTATTTGATTTTTCTTGAAAAATACGTGAATTGAAAACTACCCGCAAAATCAAGATAGATATGATGAAAAATAATATGAAAACAAAATTAATTTTACTGATTTTTCTCGTTCTGTCAGTTTCGACCGCCACAGGGCAAGATAATTTTTATCATCAACTTGCCGATTCAACCATCGTACTGACAAAACAAAAAGTACGGTATGCTCCCGATTATTTCAACATTTCCTATCCGAATGGAGATGTGCCTGCCGATAAAGGAGTTTGTACAGATGTGCTAATCAGGGCTTACAGAAAAATGGGGATTGACTTGCAAAAAGAAGTTCACGAAGACATGAAAGCGAATTTTAATCAGTATCCTAAACTTTGGGGCATGAAAAAAACAGATACAAACATAGACCACAGGCGGGTTCCAAATCTTATGACTTTTTTCTCGCGACATGGAACGATAAAAGAAAAATCAGCAAATCCACAGGATTATCAACCCGGCGATATTGTTTGTTGGGACTTGGGTAGCGGCATCAAGCACATCGGTATTCTCGTTAACAAAAAATCGGCAGACGGAAAAAGGTATCTAATTGTTCACAATATTGGACAAGGACAGGTTATTGAGGATTGCTTGTTTCAATTCACAATCATTGGACATTATCAATATAAAAAATCCCTTTCTGTGCATAACTTTAAATAATATATTAAAATGAAAACAATAAATATAAGAACAAAATTAAATATTAGGCTATTAAAAATCAATGTATGAAATACATAGATATAAAACATTCGCTCTTCGGTTATTGATATTGCCCATTGTTTTTGCATGAATATTAATCTATGAGACAAGAACCAAGAGACAAGAATCAAGAACCAAGAGACAAGAACAAAGAAGTTAGAAAAATTTAAAGATTTAAAATCAAAAAATCTGTGTAAATCTGTTTCATCTGTGTTATCTGCGTGCTTATCTCAATTAAACAAATCAACAATTAAACAAATCAGCAAATCAACAAATCAGCAAATCAACAAATCAACAAAAAACAAATCAGCAAATCAACAAAAAACAAATCAACAAATCAACAAATCAACAAAAAACAAATCAACAAAAAACAAATCATATATGGCTATTTCAACAAAAAATATTAATTTTGCAGCCGTAAATTTTAAACATATCAAAATAAACAATGGAAAATAATACAATGGTCAACGGCGACTACACAAAACATTTGGAGCGTATGCCCGTATCAATATTTGCTAACGCCGAAGTGGCATCTAAATTGGTTGCAAAAGAAATTGCAAATACAATAACCGAAAAAAACAATCAGCAACAAAACTGTGTTTTGGGATTATCAACCGGCTCAACACCTGTGCAGATTTACAACGAACTTGTGGAGTTGTATAAAAACAAAAAATTAAGTTTTAAAAATGTTGTAGTGTTCAATACCGACGAATTTTATCCTATCGCAAACAATTCGTTACAAAGCAGATATCGTTATATTTACGAATATTTACTCGATATTGTTGATATTGACAAAAAAAATATTCACTTGTTTGATGGCGGCATAGCAAAAGAACAAGTAGCCGATTATTGCAAACAATACGAAAATGAAATTGAAAAAGCAGGCGGAATTGATATTCAGATTCTTGGCGTTGATGGAGCAGGGCAAATAGGAGCGAATGAGCCGGGTTCGTCAATCAATTCTCGAACACGAATTTTGTCGCTAAATCACTCTACACGAGTTGGTAAAGCAAGCGATTTTTACGGTGAAGAAAACGTTCCTTTTTATTGCTTTACAATGGGACTTGGAACGATATTAAGCGCAAAACGAATAATATTGCTGGCTTGGGGCGAATCGAAAGCAAAAATTATTCAGCGTCTTGTCGAAGAAAAACAGAACGACCTTGTGCCTGCATCGTATCTGCAAAGCCATCCCAACTCAAATTTAATTATCGACGAATCGGCGGCAGCCTGCCTTACGCGAATAAAAACGCCTTGGCTTGTAGGTAATTGCAAATGGAGTGATAAACTTATTAAACGCGCCGTTTTTTGGTTGTGTCAAAAACTTGATAAACCCATTCTTAAACTCACCGACAGAGATTATAACGACAACGGAATGAACGATTTGATTACCGAAAAAGGTACTGCATACGATATTAATATAAAAGTGTTTAACGATTTGCAACACACAATTACAGGATGGCCCGGCGGCAAACCCGATGCCGACGATTTTACACGTCCCGAACGAGCAAAACCGTTTCCAAAACGTGTAATAATATTCAGCCCGCATCCCGATGACGATGTGATTTCTATGGGCGGAACATTGGCGCGGCTTTCGGAGCAGGGACACGATGTACACGTAGCCTATCAAACGTCCGGCAGCATTGCCGTTGCTGACGATGAAGCCGTTCGTTTTCTTGATTTTGTTCGCGATTATACGCAAATTTACGAACAAAGCCGCGATACTGCCGAAAAATCATATACTTACGCAGTAGATATTCTTAAAGTAAAAAAACCGGGAGAACCCGATTATGATAAAATTCGTGAAATAAAAGCAGCAATTCGGCGCGGCGAGGCAAAAGCAGCATGCAGATTTTTAAATATTTCAGAAGACAGAACGCATTTTCTTAATCTTCCGTTTTACGAAACAGGAACGGTAAAGAAAAAACCTATAAGCCAAGAAGATGTAAAAATAGTAATGCAACTTTTGCAAAAAATAAAACCGCATCAAATTTTTGCAGCAGGCGATTTATCCGACCCGCACGGAACGCATCGTGTTTGTTTTCAGGCAATAGAAGAGGCTTTGAAACAACTGAAAAAAGAAGAATGGATAAAAGATTGCCGAGTTTGGCTGTATAGAGGCGCATGGCAGGAATGGGATGTAGCCGAAGCCGAAATGGCAGTGCCGTTAAGTCCTAATGAAGTTATGATTAAACGATTGGCGATTTATAAACACCAATCGCAAAA
>JAITOP010000328.1 GCA_031289895.1 Prevotellaceae bacterium | reverse complement strand
GATGATTTGCTTTCTTTTATGTCCAATAAAACCTTCATAATTTTTTATTTTTAATTTATTTCACAAAATTAATGAAAATATTTGATATTACATATTTTATTTTTGATAAAACAGAAGTTAAGAAATTAAGAAGTTAATGAAGTTAAGAAGTTAATGAAGTTAAGAAGTTCGTAAATCACAAATAATTCTTAATTTTTAATTTTTAATTCTTAATTGTTTAAAGTTTTAAGTGTTAAAAAAAACAATAAAAATATTCATTTTAAAAACATTTTTTGTTTTAATTGCTATTTTTTGTTAATTTGAAAAAAAAATTGTTTTTCTTTTTTTTAGCCTGATTTGCTAACTGTGATTAAGTTTTTAGTAATTTAAATTTTCTGTAAAAATAAGAAATTGCGCCCGAAAGTTAATTTATTTTATTGTAATTGATGATATTAATTAATTTTTTTTCGTATCTTCGCACGAAATATTTTTATCGTTGATTTTTAAACATAAATAAAGGCTTGATTAAAACTATGAGTTATCTTAAATTCGACAAAAATGCATTAGTAAATCTCGAGTATTCACTGAATAGAGAGATATTAAGTACAAATCGCAATGGCGGTTACATGAGTACAACAATCGTTGGTTGTAATACTCGAAAATATCACGGCTTGCTAATTTGCCCGATTGATGAATTTGGCGGCGAAAATCACGTTTTGCTGTCTTCACTCGACGAAACGTTAGTGCAACGCGAAAAAACATTTAATCTCGGAATACACCGGTATCCGGGAAATTACGAACCTCGCGGACATAAGTATATCGTTGAGTTTGAATACGAACCCACGCCGACAATAATTTATCGCGTAGGCGGAATGTTATTCAAAAAAGAATTTTTAATGATTCATCACGGAAATCAGATAATGATTCGATATACTTTGCTTGATGCTCATTCGCCTACTGTATTGCGACTTAAACCATTTTTAGCATTCAGAAAAATTCACGAACTAAGCAAAGCAAATTTATACGCAAACACAAAATTCAACAGCATTAACAACGGAATAGAAACAAAACTTTATGCCGACTATCCGTTGCTGCGTATGCAACTGAACAAGAAAAACGAATTTATTCCAACGCCCGATTGGTACTACAATATCGAGTATAACGAAGAGTTTAAACGCGGCTACGAATATCACGAAGATTTATTTGTTCCCGGATACTTTGAAGTCCCCATAAAGAAAGATGAATCAATAATATTTTCGGCATCAATAAAAGACGAAAATCCGGCTACTTTTAAGCGATATTTTGAAAAACATCTTTCCGAACGCCCGCCGAAAAACGACTACGTTGCCTGTCTGAAAAACGCCTCGCAGCAATTCATAATACAATCCGGAAAAAACACCGAAATAGTTGCAGGATACCCATGGCTCGGATATTGGGGTCTGGATATGTTTGTATCGTTGCCCGGATTAACGCTTGCTGCTAACGGAGATACAAAATTATGCAAAACAATTCTCGACAACGCATCAAAAAATATTAAAGACGGCGAATTTACAAACGAAAAACAACACAGAGCATTTATTTACAACTCGATAGATGTTCCACTTTGGTATATTTGGGCAGTGCAACAATACAAAAACCACACAGGCGACAGCGCAGAAGTGTGGAAATCGTACGGAAAAAAAATAATAGAAATACTTGATACATACCGTAATGGAAAATCAAATGTGCAAATTCACGAAAACGGATTGATGTGGCAAAGCGAAACAGGAAAAGCCCTCACATGGATGGATGCAATTGTTGCAGGAAAACCCGTTACGCCACGCGCAGGATACGCCGTTGAAATTAATGCACTTTGGTATAATGCAATTTGTTTTGCGATACAGCTTGCAGACGAAAACAATAACAAAACATTTGCAAAACAATGGACGCCAATAAAAAATCTTATCGAAGAAAATTTTTATACGATATTTTGGTGCGAACAACGTCAGCATCTGGCTGATTATGTTGACAAAAACGGACAAAATATCTTTACACGTCCCAGTCAGATACTTGCAACATCGCTGCAATACAGCCCGATAAAAGATGAAGTGAAAGAAAAAATTCTGAAAGCCGTAAAACATGAACTGCTGACAACCAAAGGCATACGAACACTATCGCCGAAAAATCCGCTGTATAAAGGCAGATATGAAGGAAATCAGTCGGCACGAGGCGAAGCGCATCATCAGGGAACTGTTATGCCTTGGCTGCTTGGACATTATGTAGAAGGAAACTTTAAACTTCACGGAAAAAGTTTTATACCCGCAGCAAAAGAAATTGTGAACGCATTTGAAGAAGATATAACAATTTACGGAATAGCCTCAATAGGCGAGCTTTACGATGGCGACCCTCCGCAGGCAGCCGAAGGTTCAATATCGCAGGCATGGAGCATTGCCGAAATTTTGCGAATTATGCAAATGATTGAAAAAGTGGAGAAAAGTTGAAAGGGAAAAGGGAAAAGGAAAAAGGGAAAAGTTGAAAGTTGAAAGGGAAAAGTATATTGAGGTAAAAGATTAAATATGAATAATAAACACGAATTTATGGATGATGATATGCTTTACTATCGTGCAGACCTTTTTGTAAAAATAAAAAATGAAATAGAAAAAAATGAGAATTTAAATGACAATATTAACTAGTTTAAAATTTTAAAATTATGGGATTTAATTTATCAGGAATTGTAATAAACAAAAATTACAAAGAGAATATCGAATTTGTAGAAAAAGAATTTGATTGGAATTTAGAATTTATAGAAGAAATTGCTTTTGAAGTAGCTTCAGAGAATTGGAAAGAAGAAGGACTCTGTGATATTTATTTTTCCGAACATGGAACTATGATTTTTTTAAATATGGATATGTGTATAGACTCATGGAGCACTCAAAATGATAATGTTCTAACATTTGCTTTATCAGAAACTTCGATGGCATTTAATTTGGAATATTGTGAAAAAAAAGAGAATCTTCGTTCAATTATGGAAGTCGGAGGGAAAAAAATGAGCGAAGAAGGAGATAAACTTCCGGTGGAAGAAACCTTGTCTGACATTTCAGAAATCATTTGGGAACAGATTGGGATTGTGTTAGGTAAATCATTTTGGAAAATTGCTCCAGAAGAAAAAGCATACAGATATAAATTATTAAAAAAAGAAAATGTCGTTATTGAAGAAATTGCGGTGAGTGCTAAACCTGAAAGTTCAAAAAAATGGTGGCAATTTTGGAAATAAGTAGCCCCCGTTCGGAATAGCGTTTTCGCTACGTCGGGCTAAAAGCAAGGCTCAAGCCTTGTAAACAAAAAAAGTAAAAGAAATGAAGAAGTAAAATATAAAAAATATCGAATAAATTAATATTGATAAATGCAGAAACACAACAATTGCGAATATGTAACAAATAAAATATGAACGAAATAAATAAAATGTATAATATAATAATAAAATATAAAATATTAATGTTTGGTTGGGAATTTTTCGCCGTTCGGACGAGGTTATGCGGCATTTGGGCTAAAAATTATTGAAATATGTAATAGAAAAACAATATGGCAAAGATAAATGTAAAAGGTACAGAAATAACGATAATTTCAATAGAAGAAAGAGATTATATTTCACTGACGGATATGGTCAGAAATATTGAAAATGGATTAAGTCTTATTGAAAAATGGTTGCGAAATAAAAATACAATAGAATTTATTGGCATTTGGGAAGAAATGTATAATCCGGATTTTAATTCCCCCGAATTCGAGGGAATTAAAAATGCTGCCGGACTAAATCGCTTTATACTTTCCGTAAAACAGTGGATTGAAAAGACCAATTCTATTGGGATTATGGCTAAAGCCGGACGTTATGGAGGAACATACGCCCATAAAGACATCGCATTTGAATTTGCATCGTGGGTTTCTCCTCAATTCAAATTATATTTACTTAAAGAATTTCAGCGTCTCAAAGAGGAAGAACAAAAAACCTTAGG
>JAITOP010000321.1 GCA_031289895.1 Prevotellaceae bacterium | reverse complement strand
TGGCATACGAACTTATACAACGCTCTATCGAACCTTGCCGTAAAGCGGTGAAAGACGCAGGAATAAATGTATCTGAAATTGACGAAATTATACTTGTGGGCGGTTCGACACGTATTCCTGCAATTCAAAAAGTTGTTGAAGAATTTTTTCAGAAAACACCGTCGAAAGGAGTTAATCCCGACGAAGTTGTAGCAATAGGCGCAGCAATTCAAGGCGGAGTTCTTACAGGCGAAGTAAAAGATGTGCTTTTGCTCGATGTTACACCGCTATCGCTTGGAATTGAAACACTTGGCGGAGTGATGACAAAACTTATTGATGCAAACACAACTATTCCGACACGCAAATCGCAGGTATTTTCTACCGCAGATAACAATCAGCCGTCGGTTGAGATAAATGTTTGTCAGGGCGAACGCCAATTTGCACGCGACAATAAATCTATCGGACGTTTTCATTTAGACGGAATACCACCTGCACCGCGCGGAGTACCTCAAATTGAAGTTACATTTGATATTGATGCAAACGGAATTTTGAGCGTATCGGCAAAAGATAAAGGAACGGGAAAAGAACAAAAAATACGTATCGAAGCATCATCGGGACTTAGCGATGACGAAATAAAACGTATGCGCGAAGAGGCAAAAGCCAACGAAGAATCCGACAAACGCGAACGCGAACGTATTGATAAAATTAATGCCGCCGACAGCGCAATATTCAACTCCGAAAAGCAGTTGAAAGAATATGGCGACAAAATTTCGCCCGACAAAAAATCAACAATCGAAGCAGCATTGGCAAAACTGAAAACAGCGCACAGCGCGAAGGATATTGCCGCAATCGACACAGCACAAACCGACCTGAACAACGCATGGCAAGCCGCCTCCGAAGAATTGTACGGCGCTCAGCAATCATCCGGCGCAACAAACAACAACACAAACACAACTTCGGACACCGAACAAAATGCAGACGAAAATCAGCAACAAACGTCAGGCAGCGCTGAGGATGTGGACTTTGAGGAAGTGAAGTAAAAGAAAATAAATATAGAGTAATAGTTTTTTCATGTAAGAAACCGTAGTGAATTGTTTTGCTGCGGTTTTTTTTTGATTTTTTGTTAGGTGATATATTCTCATTCCCTGAAAAAATAATTATCTTTGCACATTAAATTATAAAAAAATATATACGAAACAGCAATATAAAATATAAATAATAAAATAATTGAGCTTTTAGCTCTTATTCTCTCTCATTCGAAATCTGGTAAATTTCACCTGAGAATAAGTCGGATGGTTCGCGCCAACAGGCGTGAATTGTTTCGTGCTTATGTAGGTGAAACGGTTTACCAGAGCCGGAATGAGAATATAAGCAATCACGAGCAGTTTCACGCTTTTTTGTTTGCTGGAGTTTAAGGGTTTTAAGCCTAAAATTCTCAAAAAAAATGACAGAACAAACAAAAACACTCGTCGGCTTACGTGCCACAATGCTCGACAACGAAACGGTACAGCCCAACACCGAGTTGCTAAACACGCTAAAAAGCGCCATTCCACAATTTTTTGATACTGATGGTAATTTCAAAGCCGACAAATTCGCCGAAGAACTAAAAGCCAACAACGTTTCCGAAGCCCGCGACGGTTACAAACTCAGTTTTGTAGGCAAAGACTACGCTCGCTTGCAGGTAGGTCGTGCCTCCGAAACAATGATTGTACCCGACTGTCGACACAATACACTCCCCGAAAACGCTAACAGCGGCAACGTTTTTATCACCGGCGATAATCTTGAGGCTTTACGCCATTTGCAAAACGCCTATAAAGACAAGGTGAAAATGATTTACATTGACCCGCCTTACAACACAGGTAAAGAGTTTGTCTATAACGATAAATTTGAATTTGATGACGAAAAATTGCAATCGGCATTGGGTTATGATGAGAATGAAATTGCACGACTAAAATCTATTCAAGGCAAAAGTTCGCACAGCGCATGGCTAACGTTTATGTACCCGCGATTGAAAATTGCCCAAAAATTGCTTACCGATGACGGAGTAATTTTTATTTCTATTGACGATAACGAGCAGGCAAATTTGAAATTGCTGATGGATGATGTGTTTGGGGAAGGAAATTTTGTAGGGCAATGGAATTGGTATAAATCAGAAACGCCTCCAAATCTATCTCTAAAAATCAAAAAAAATATTGAATATATTTTGGGTTACGAAAAAAGCAATAATTCTGAACGGTTTACTGGATTAAAAAAAGAAAGTAAAAGCGATGACCCTTTTACAAAACCACAAAATATAGTGAAGGAATTGTGTTTTCCTATTGGTAGTATAAATATTAAGTCCAAAATAGGAAAAATAAAAAAGGGAATTTATGGAACAGATAAATTTCCAAATGAGTTATTCGATGATATTATTGTAGAAAATGGTAAAAATAAAAATGAAATTCGTTTCAAAAATAGATTCATTTGGACACAAGAAAAATTAGATACTGAAATATTGAATGACACTACAATAAATTTAAGTGAGAATGGAGTTTTATCTTATAAAAAGTCAAATTACAATCCAGAAGTGCCACCAAATTTCATTAGTTCAGAAGTTGGTAGTACCAATGAAAAAGCAGGGACAGAGCTGATTAGTTTAATGAGTGAAAATTATTTTGACTATCCAAAACCGGTTGATTTAATCAAATATTTAATCAATTTCAGAATAAAAGATAAAGATATCATTC
>JAITOP010000244.1 GCA_031289895.1 Prevotellaceae bacterium | reverse complement strand
TAATTTAACTGAATTTTTTGATGGGCAACAACAACATTCTGTAAACAACACAGATAGCTGCTTGTATAAAATTGACAATCAGCATTTTTATTTCGATTCAAAATATCAGGCATCGTTTAATGGCGGGAATGATAGTTTATATGCTTTTATAAGAAGAGAATTAAATATTTCCATTTATTATAACATAATTCCTAAAGTATATGTGGCATTTATTGTAGATAACGTAGGATTAATCAAATATTGTGGTATTTACAGAGGTTTTGACCAAGAATGTGATAAAGCCGTTTTAACTCTTCTATCAAAAATGCCAAATTGGCATCCTGCAATATGTGATAATAAAACAGTTAGTTCGTTTAATATATTAAAAATAGATTTTTCTATAATTCATTAAACAATATAATATCAATCTGTTGTGCATTTTTGAAATGGGTATTTGGTATTTGGTCGTTGGTATTTAGTATTTGGTCGTTAGTCAGAGAAGTTATAAAGATTTTAAAATCAATTACATGTTTTATAAAATATTAATTATTAATACTTTATTTATCAACCAAATTTGCACCTAATTTTTCAAAAAACAACCTCAGTAACTTAAAATTATACTTCAAACGATTTAATTCTGCATTTCGTCATTGCGAACAAAGTGAAGCAATCCAGAGTAAATAAGCAAATTGCCGGATTGTTTCGGGCTACGCCCTCGCAATGACGAACACCGACCGAAGTATAATCCATCCAAAACCTCATTAAAATGAAATTTTGATATTCCAACATTACAACAAGGTAATAAGGTAGTTGTTGTTTTTAACACATTGCAACAGAGATTGTTTTGTCGGAAAGTAAGGTTAAAAAATCAGGTTTTAACATATCGCAAATTCTTATCTTGTAAAAATTGAATGACTTACAACTTACAACTTACAACTTACGACTTACGACTTATAACTTACACCTTACAACTAAAAAATAATTTTTTTTGCCACAAAAAATATCTACCTTTGTACTTTCAATATTTAAATTATTAATCAAAAATAAACACAAAATAGGAAAATTTATGAGTAATGTTTTTACATCTTCTATTGGTAAAAAACTAATAATGAGTATTACAGGCGCATTTTTGGTTTTGTTCCTGCTGTTTCACATGTCAATGAACGTTGTCGCAATTATAAGCCCGTCGGGTTATGATGCTATTTGCGCTTTTCTGGGTTCAAACTGGTATGCGTTAATTGGTACGCTTGTGTTGGCGGGAGGCTTCTTTTTACACATTCTTTTTGCGTTGATATTAACACTTTACAATCGTAAAGCACGCGGAAACAATGGTTATGCAACTTCGGTAACGCCTAAAACCGTTTCGTGGGCTTCGCAAAATATGTTTGTGCTTGGTCTTATTGTCGTTTTAGGAGTGTTGCTGCACTTATTGCAATTTTGGTATAATATGCAATTTGCCGAAATTATGGGACAAGAACCGAAGCTTGTCGGAATACCGGAGGTTTCAACAACTTCGGGTTCTACATTTATTGCATATTATTTCAGCAATATTATTTTTGTTGTGGGTTATCTTGTTTGGTTTGCAGCGTTGTGGCTTCACATTTCGCACGGTTTTTGGAGCATTTTGCAAACAACAGGTTTCAACAACGAAATATGGATTTCGCGACTTAAAATTGCTGCAAAAATATTTGCATCAATTATTTTTCTTGGTTTTGCTGCCGTTGTGATTACTTTTTACCTTAAAAGTTTATGCAGCGGATGTTGCTGAATATAATAATATTAGAATAATTAAAAAAATAAAATATTATGTCTGAAAGATTAATTTCAAAAATACCGGAAGGAGTTTTGGCTGAAAAATGGACAAAACACAAAGCAGCTATTAAAGTTGTAAGTCCGGCGAATAAACGAAAATTAGAAATAATTGTAGTAGGCACAGGATTGGGCGGAGCGTCGGCAGCTGCAACTCTTGGAGAACTTGGCTATAATGTAAAAATATTTTGCATATCCGATAGTCCGCGCCGCGCACACTCTATTGCAGCGCAAGGCGGAATAAATGCAGCCAAAAATTATCAAAACGATAACGATTCTGTATGGCGATTGTTTTATGATACCATTAAAGGCGGCGATTATCGCGCACGCGAGGCAAACGTATATCGCTTAGCAGAAGTAAGTAACGGAATTATCGACCAATGCGTAGCGCAAGGCGTTCCCTTTGCACGCGATTACGGCGGACAGTTAGACAACCGCTCGTTTGGAGGAGCGCAGGTTAGCCGCACATTTTATGCCCGCGGACAAACAGGACAACAACTTTTGCTTGGAGCATACGCATCGTTAAACCGTCAGATAGCAAAAGGCAACGTAAAATCGTTTCCACGTCATGAAATGCTTGACCTTGTACTTGTAAACGGCAAAGCACGCGGAATTATAGCCCGCAATTTGGTTACAGGCGAAATAGAACGACACGGCGCACATGCCGTTGTACTTGCAACAGGCGGATACGGAAACGTATATTTTCTTTCGACAAATGCAATGAACAGCAACGGTTCGGCAGCAATTCAATGCTATCGCAAAGGCGCATTTTTCGGAAATCCCTGTTTTGCTCAGATTCATCCTACCTGTATTCCAAAACACGGCGACCAGCAATCAAAACTTACGCTGATGTCAGAATCGTTGCGTAACGATGGACGTATTTGGGTGCCGAAAAAACTTGAAGATGTAAGACGACTGAAAGAAGGTTCGCTTAAAGCCTCACAAATTCCTGAATCTGAACGAGATTATTATTTGGAACGCCGTTATCCGGCATTTGGAAATCTTGTGCCGCGCGATGTAGCATCGCGTGCAGCAAAAGAACGTTGCGATGCAGGTTACGGAGTGAATAACACGGGATTGGCAGTTTTTCTGGATTTTTCGTTGGCAATACAACGACTTGGAAAAAACATTATCGAACAACGCTACGGAAATCTTTTTCAAATGTATGAAAAAATCACAGACGTTAATCCATACGAAGAACCGATGATGATTTATCCTGCAATTCATTACACAATGGGCGGACTGTGGGTTGATTATAATCTTATGACAACCGTTAACGGATTATATGCAATAGGCGAGGCAAATTTCAGCGACCACGGCGGCAATCGTCTTGGAGCATCGGCGTTAATGCAAGGATTAGCAGACGGTTATTTTATTCTTCCTTACACAATTGGCGATTACCTTTCGGCAGAAATTCAAACACCTAAAATTGATACAAAAACACCAGAATTTGACGAAGCGGAAAACGCCGTTCGCGAAAAATTAAATAAACTGATGACCATTAAAGGCAAACGCACAGTTGACAGTATTCACAAAGAACTTGGAAATATTATGTGGGAATACGTAGGAATGGCGCGCAATGCCGAAGGATTAAAAACAGCCATTGCAGCAATAGAAAAACTGCGAAACGAATTTTGGAACGATGTTTATGTTCCCGGAACAACCGCCGAATTTAATCAGGAATTGGAAAAAGCATTGAAATTAGCCGATAACTTTGAAGTAGCGCGTTTGATAGCGATTGATGCACAAAACAGAGTAGAATCGTGCGGCGGACATCTTCGCGAAGAAATGCAAACCGAAGACGGCGAGGCAAAACGAGACGACGAAAAATTTATGTACGTTTCGGCATGGGAATATAAAGATGAAAACACCTTGCCCGAATTACACAAAGAACCGTTGAAATACGAATTTGTAAAAGTAGCAACAAGAAATTATAAAGATTAAAATTTTATAACCATAAGAAGTTTATAATTATGAAATTCAAAATTAAAATATGGCGACAAAAGAACGCCAAAGCCAAAGGAGAATTTGTTATTTATGATATCGACAATATTTCGTCCGACACTTCGTTTTTGGAAATGCTGGATATCCTCAACGATAAACTTATAAGCGAAGGAAAAGAACCCGTTGCATTCGACCACGACTGCCGCGAAGGCATTTGCGGAATGTGTTCGCTTTTTATCAACGGCGAAGCACACGGACCAGATACTCAGATTACAACATGCCAGTTGCACATGCGCAAATTTAAAGACGGCGCAACAATAACTGTTGAACCATGGCGTTCGGCAGGCTTTCCGGTTATAAAAGATTTAGTTGTAAATCGCGGCGCATTTGACAAAATACTGCAAGCCGGCGGATTTGTTTCGGTAAACACCGGCGGAGCGCAAGATGCAAACATCATCGCCATATCCAAAAAAGATTCAGACGAGTCGATGGATGCCGCCGCTTGCGTTGGTTGTGGAGCATGTGTTGCAACTTGCAAAAACGGCTCGGCAATGCTATTTGTTGCAGCCCGCGTATCAAGTTTGGCAAAACTGCCGCAGGGAAAAGTAGAAGGCTCGCAACGCGCCAAAGCAATGGTAGCCAAAATGGACGAACTCGGATTTGGAGCATGCACAAACACAGGCGCATGCCAAGCCGAATGTCCTAAAAGCATATCCATAAGCCACATAGCACGCTTAAACAGAGAATTTTTAACCGCAAAATTACGCGATTAATTCTTAATTTAAAATTTTTGTGACGCCGTTGGAAATTTATTTTTCTGACGGCGTTTTTTTTGTAATAATAAAGGCACAATCGTTCATTCGGATTTGCAATCCGAATGTTGAAATATAAGGATTTGTAATCCGCAAAAAACATTACATTCGAGTTATGATTTTGTTTCGGATTACAAATCCTTATACTCTATGCAGCAGGATTATAAATCCTGCGGGACGAATTGCGAGCGATTTGGAAATTTAGTTAACCCTAAATTTATTCAAGTGCTTTAAATAATTCTTCCAATATTTTTTTTGCCCATTCCTCAACTGACATTTCCCTTATAAGTTTTCCATTCTTTTTGTATAATCCTCTACGAACCGTTACAGCCGCTTCTATATCGCCTGTCTCAACATCAATAAACCTAATATTGGCACTACTTTTGTCGCCTTCCCCAGTAATAATTTTGTTAATTCCCAACAACTTTCCGATTTTGACAGCCTGTGAACTTACTTCTTGTGAACTTTGAAACCCCTGTTCTTTTATTATTTGATTTATTCTTGAGCGTTCCACTACTCTGTATTTGTTTGTATTAACTAACTCGGTAGTCAGAGTACTTGTTAGTAGGCGTACAACGTCTGCGCTATAACCGTTATGAGAAATATCTCTTAACTCTATTAATGCTACTCTCATTTTTTCATTTTGTGAAAAAGCCGAAACAGTACTGAATAAAAAACAGCATAGCAAAACTATCAGATTATATTTTCCCCTACTCGTCAGGCTTTTCAGACTCGCCTCGTTTTTTGAATGGTCTCCGAACTCCATTGCACCGAAATTGTTCGTGTGCTGTTGTTGTTGATTTGAAATTTGTAACATAAAATGTAATTTTAAAATTAAACAATTATTTTTTTATTAGATTTATTTTCAATTTTTTAACAAATAAAAAATCGGACTTACATATCCGATTCTGTGGTATTAGGAGACCAAATCTACAAATAGCAAGTCCGCATTTCTGCGAACGTTTTTGCTGTTTCTTGTAGATTTGAAAGTTCCTAATTTTCAGAATCAAGATACAAAACGTTAATTTATATGTTGTGTTTTGTGCCTGTTAGCACGTTTTTTTTATGTCATAATCAATATTTTTAATTCTTTGTGCAAAAATATACTTTTATTTTATAATCTGCAAAAATATTTTTTAATTAGCCGGAGTTTTTTGGGAAAAATCAAATAAAGTATTATCTGTGTCGCCGGGCGGTGTTGGGTTTTTTTGCTGTATTGCGTGGCGGTCGCTGTTGCTTTACGGGTTGCACAGGGTTGTTGTCTATCAAAGGATAGTCGTGCTTGTCCACCACAGCAATTTTCTTCCCTATTAGTTTTTCGATATCTTTCAGATATGGTTTTTCATCCGCATTGCAGAACGAATATGCCGTTCCCTCCGCTCCCGCACGCCCTGTGCGCCCAATGCGATGCACATACGATTCGGGAATATTGGGAAGCTCGAAGTTAATCACATATTGCAGATTGTCCACATCAATGCCGCGCGCCGCAATATCCGTAGCCACCAGCACGCGGATAGTCTTATCCTTAAAACTGCTGAGTGCCCGCTGCCGTGCGTTTTGAGCCTTGTTGCCGTGTATGGCTTCGGCTTTGATTTTATTCTTTTGCAACACCCGCGCTACCTTGTCGGCTCCGTGTTTGGTGCGGGTGAACACGAGTACTGTTTCAATGTCTCGATTTTTCAAGACATCAATCAGCAAAGGCAATTTATTTTCTCTATCCACAAAATAAATGAACTGCCGAATGGTATCCGCCGTTGACGAAACAGGCGTAACTTCCACTTTTTGAGGATTGTGCAAAATACTTTGCGAGAGCTTGACGATTTCGGGCGGCATGGTGGCTGAAAAAAACAGCGATTGCTTTTTGTGTGGCAACACAGCCAACAGTTTTTTTATGTCGTGTATAAAACCCATGTCAAGCATACGGTCGGCTTCGTCGAGTACAAAAATCTCCACATCGCTCAGGGAGATAATCTTTTGGTTCATCAAATCGAGTAGCCTGCCGGGCGTTGCCACCAATATATCCACGCCGTAGCGCAGAGCATTTACCTGTGCCGTTTGATTTACTCCGCCAAAAACAACGGTGCTGGTGAGCGTAGTGAATTTACCATAGGTACAGACGCTTTCGCCGATTTGGATTGCCAATTCGCGCGTGGGTGTTACTATCAGGCTGCGTATTTTACGCTTGCGCTCATATTGCGTATTTTTCTGACTTAACAGTTGAAGAATGGGCGCCGAAAATGCGGCGGTTTTGCCTGTGCCTGTTTGTGCACAACCTAATAAATCCGATCCTTTCAATACAATGGGAATGGCTGCTGCCTGTATGGGAGTGGGAATCGTGTAGCCTTCTTCTTTTATGGCTTTGAGAAT
>JAITOP010000158.1 GCA_031289895.1 Prevotellaceae bacterium | reverse complement strand
TTATCAGAACTGTTTCCAAAAATTACTGTAAAAATTATTTGATTGCATTAATTGTTCGTGTGTTCCAAACGTATTTGTATTTCCCTTATCAAGCACATAAATTTTGTCGGCAAAATTTTTTAAGATATGTAATTTATGTGTTATAAAAACAATGGCTGTTTCGGTTTTTATTCTTTTTAAATATTGTATTATAAAATTTTCTTTATCAATATCCATTGCCGAAGTTGCTTCATCTATAATTAAAAGTTTAGGTTGTTTAAACAGCGCCCGAATGATTGCAATTAACTGTTTTTGCCCTCCCGACAGATTAATTCCAACTTCGCCGACAATTGTCATTAATCCTGATGGAAATTCATCAAAAAAGCTAATAAAATGTGTTTCTATTAAAAATTTTTCAATATCATCATAGTTATTATTGCCAAAACGCATGGCTATATTTTCTATTATAGTTCCATTAAAAATATGTGTTTGTTGTGGAATAATTGCGATTGTTTCTCTCCATTTTTTCAAATCAATATCCTGTAAAAGTTGTTTTTTATTTATGCTTATTATTCCGTTTTCATAATCATACGATTTACTTAAAATTTGAGACAAGGTACTTTTTCCACAACCATTTTCACCAACAATTGCAATTATTTCATTCTTTTTTACATCAAACGAAACATCCGAAAATAATTGCCGCCGTCCTGCAAAACGAAAAGCAATGTTTTTTACCTCAATACTTTCTAAATCGAAATCGTTTTGATTTTGTTCTGTTTCTTTTAATAATCCGGTAAATTCGTACATACGTTCAAAAGCAATTTTTGCGCCGTTCAAAGGAATTATTATCATGGCGAGATTTGCAATATATGGAAGAATTGCCGAACTTATACCGAATATCGCCATAAAAACGCCTAACATCAATTTATTTTCAATAACCTGAAATGCTCCAAATCCAAAGACTGTAATAAGAAAAATATAACTTAATATATTATTCAAAAATGTTAATTTTGTCTGAAAATTACCTAAATCGTATATTTTCTTTTGATACGCATCGTAAATATCTACGTTTTGATTGTTGAATAAATTTTGTTTGTTGAAATTTTTTATATCGCTAATTCCTTCAATAGTATTAATATAGTTTGTTTCAACATTTGCATATTGTTCCATTATTTGTTTTTGATATTTTATAACTTTTTGGGTTTGTAAACGAATAATGATAAAATATAATGAAAAAAATACAACAATAAAAACACAAAATGCTGAAGAATAATAAAATATAAAAATCAAAGATGCAATAAGCATAACGGCATCTATTGCAAAACTGCCGATTAACTGAGATATAAAACTCTGAATGCGTGATGTATCGTTAAGACGCGCAACCATGTCGCCTATGGCGCGAGTATCAAAAAAAGATTTTGGCAAACTTATTAACGATTTATAAAAATATGCAACTATTCTGTTATTGAAATTTCGATTTTGTTTTATTAGAAATAAACTTCTGAAATAAGATGCAGATGCAGCAATAATAAGTACAAAAAAAACAAAACTAACTACAATAAAAAGGTTTCCGACATTTTTTGATGGAATAATATTATCTATCAGTTTTTGAGTTGCAAACGCTGTTGTGAGATTAAGTACCGACAATAAAATGCCGATAATAAAACCCGAAATTAAAATATTGTAATCGGGTTGTAACAGATTAAAAAACCATCTTTGTTTTTGCTTTTTATCATTATTTTTTGTTGAAAAATTTACAGTAGGTTTTAATAGCAAACAATGCTTACTTTGCCATATTTTGTTTAAATCCGAACAAGTATATAATTTTACGCCTTCGGCAGGGTCGCCTATTATTATTTTTTCTTTTTGCATGCCATAAAAAACAACGAAATGTTCTGTTTGATTGTTTTTTATTACATGTAATATTACCGGTTCTTTTTGTTTTACAAGATTTTCAATATCGCCTTCTGCACCTTCTGCCTCAAATCCCAATTTATTTGCAGCCTGATAAAGTCCTAAAAGGCTTGTTCCTTCGATGGATGTGCCGCTTAATTCGCGTAAGCGTTCCATCGAAATATTGCCGCCGTGATATTTTATAACGGATAATAAACAAGCAACCCCGCAATCGGAATGATCATGCTGAAAAGTGAAACTTTTTTTAATCAGTTTGTTCATTTGTTATATGTGATATAATTTCTTCTGTGGAAACAAAACCTATAAAACGTTTTATGAATTTTCTGTCGGATGTAAAAAGGTAAACAGATGGAAAATTTGAAACAGATAAAGCGTTGTATAAATCTTTTTCTTTGTCGTGCAAAAATATTATTTGAGACGAAAAAAAATTTGATTCAAAATTTTTTAAGTAATCTGTTGATTCTACCGAAATAAAATAAACCTGTGCTTTGGTAAATATATCGTCATTTTCGGATATTTGAACAGCCTCGTTTAAACAATATTGGCAATCAGATTCAAAATATACAATAACCATAGCCTTATCGGTATTCGTAATATTATAAGGATAATAATTTGATTGACACAAAGTAAAATCGGGCAACGATTCTATATAAAAATGTTCGCGTTGATATTGTGTTTTTACAATGTACCAAAGCATTCCGCAAACACAAAGCAAAATCAAGCCTGATATTGATATGATAAATTTCTTTTTCATTCTAAAACTATTGAAAATAACGGTGTGTAATATTCATCTTCTTTTAAATCTTTATATACTTTTAAATCTTTATATGATTGTTTAAGCCCTTTGAGTACATCATAATCTTTATCAACCCTTTGCCAACCATTTTTCGATTTTCGGAATTTTCTTTTTTCGTAAACAATAGTATTTGGGATTTCCCATGAAACTCTCACGCTCGGTAATATATGATTCATTAAATCACCAATTATTGCTCCTGTTTCAAAATTTATTCTTCCCACAAATTCTATTGCTACAAAAATACCATCTTCGGGCATGTAAACATTATATTTACTCACATCCAATTTTGGTTTACTTTTCAGAATATCACTTGTAAAAACAATATTTTCCGTATTTATAAGTTCACCTATTTCTTTATTTCCTGTTATTTTGTAAAAATTAACTTTAAATACGCTCGTATTATCCAATTTGTCTAATTTAAAATTTCGTGCAATATTAAAAATAACTTGTTTAATAAGCCTGTAAGAATTTTCTTCATTGTCTAAAGGAATATAAACAGCAATTTCATCGCCGGAACAATAACCTACACCACGAATGGAATTTTTTTGAGCATAACCCAATTCAACAGATTTTCGTTTTTTATTTGCAGGTAAAACTTTTGCCTCGCTTAGTTCATAAACCTGAGGAGATAAAAAAATTGTGTCAATATCTTTGTTTAAAGCAACTTTTTTAGAATAGTAACCAATGCCCGACACTTCTATTTGTTTAACATTTTGCGGTTTATAAAAGAAACCTTTATCGTTTGTATATGCTCCGCCATCAGTACCAACAAAAATAATGCTTGCATATTCAACAGGCTCACGTGTTGTTGAATCTGCTACAAAAATTTTGTTGTTTGTTTGTGCAAAACTGTTAATAAACAACAAGTTTGCAATAATAAATATAAATGTTTTTTTCATTCTAATACAATTGAAATTAACGGCGTGTAATATTCAGCTTCTTTTAAATCTTTGTCTAATTTTTTTGCACTCTTAACCATATCATAATCTTTATCAACTTTTTGCCAATTATTTTCCGATTTTCGAAATTTTCTTTTTTCGTAAACAATAGAATTATTTATTTTATAAGATACACAAATATAGGACAGTATAGATTTTTTGGTGTCTTTTATTTCCGTATTTGTTTTTCCTACCCATTCTATTGCGATAAAAATACCGTTTTCGGGCATATAAATACTGTATTTACTCACATCAAACACTGTTCTGCCATCCAACAAATCACATGAAAATATTATATCCTCTGTATTTATAATTTCACCAATATTGTTACTTTCAGTTACTTTGTAAAAATTTATTTTAAAAACGTTTTTAGAGTCTGTTTTATCAGAATTCAATTTATATTTTTTCACGCCGTTAGAGTATGTCTTATACAAAATCATGTTATATGTTTTTCCTTTTATAATAACCTGTTTTATCAATCGAAATATATTATTTTCATTATCCAATGGTATATAAACAGCGATTTCTTTCCCTGCGTCTATAACTCCAGCTACATGTTTAGATTTTTCTTTTGCATAGCCCAATTCAACAGATTTTCTTTTTTTCTTTGCAGGCATAACTTTTGCCTCGCTAATTTCATAAACTTGTGGCGATAAAAAAATTGTGCCAATATTTTTGTCTAAAGCAATTTTTTTAGAATAATATCCAACACTTGATAATTCTATTTGTTCAATATTTTGAGGAATATAAAAAAATCCTTTATCATTTGAGTATGTTCCTCCGTCAATACCAATAAAAA
>JAITOP010000324.1 GCA_031289895.1 Prevotellaceae bacterium | reverse complement strand
AGTCACTGAACAAGAGCAAAAATAGATTTTTTTGACTTTGGTCTTTGCTTTTCCATACATAATTTGCAAGTTTTTATTCAGAAAAGGTGCAAAATCTTGCAAATATATGCAAGTGTTTTCCGTTATAATATACTAATAATAAGATAATTAATGGCTTTTTAAGGAGCGAATAATTATTTAAAAATCAGCTACAAAGATACTAAATTTCAAGGTCTTTTTCAAATAAATAATGTTATAAATAGTTAAATATTAGGTGGTTATAGAGGGTTTTTGATTTTTTGTCATGTAGTAAAAAAAGTTTTTTCAAAAGAGCAAGCCGTAGGTTTGCATCGCTTGGTAGAAAAATAAATCGCCTTTCGTACAGCAAGCCGTAGGTTTGCAACCTCTTTTTTTGTTGGTGGCAGCTTTTTCAATTACGAATTAAAAATTACGAATTACGAACAATCGTTAATTCTTCATTCTTCAACTAACTTCTTAACTTCTCTAACTTCTTTCATTAAAATTGAACTGAAAAGTCTTCTTTGTATATGTTGTTGATAGTTACGGGCAGTTTGCCTGCAAATTTTTGCTTGCCGAAAATGGCTTTTGCCGAGCATATTTGAGCCTCGTCGGAATTGTCGTAAGCAACTACTATTGCCGCCGTTTTTTCAGGATTTTTGAAATTTGAAATTGCGTATGGATTTCCGAAAAATACTAAAACTACATTTTTGTCGGTTGTCAGATTATCAATAAAATCAATAATCAGCGAGTCTATGCCGAAATTTGTGTAAGAGCGGCGACTTGGACTGTTGTGATACCCGATAATTATTGTTTGGGCATCCGATAATTTTGCGGCGAGCGAATCTATATTTTCGGTTGTAGCTTTTGATTTTATGCTTAATGTGTCAACGGCGCAATATTCTTTTATCTGATTTTTAAATGTTTTGCCGTTGCCGATTTCAATGTATGTTATCTTTTTTGTTGAATTTAGAGGCAAAATATTTTTGTTCGATAATAATGTAAGCGAGGCTTCGGCAAGTTTGTAGCGCAATGTTTTTGCCTGTTGCGTATTTAATTTTTCTAAAATTCCATGCGAATTTATTGGCTCAAATCCTTTGTGCAAACCTAAATCATATTTAGCCGCGAGTATTTTTTTGCACTTTTTTATGATATATTTTTCAGATATTTCGCCATTTTTTACTGCTTTTTCAATTTCATCAATCGATTTTTTTATGTTTATCGGAATTTCCAAAATATCATTTCCTGCGATAAGCGAATACATTGCAACCTTTGATGTATCACGATTGTACAGCGCGCCTTTCATTTCCAGCGCATCGGTAACAACAAGCCCTTTGAACTTTAATTTTTTTTGCAGTAAATCGGTACAAATTTCTTTTGATTGCGATGCCGGAACATCTTTTTCGGAACTTAACGCCGGTATTCGCAAATGCGCTGTCATTACGCCTGTTGCGCCTCGTTTTATAAGTTCTTTGAAAGGATATAATTCGGTATCGTTGATATGTTTTTTATCATGCAAAATTGACGGCAGTTCTTTGTGCGAATCTTTGTCGGTATCGCCGTGTCCGGGAAAATGTTTGAGGCTTGTAAGTATTCCGCCATCTTGCATTCCTTTCATGTACGAATATGCTTTTTCGGTAACTTTATATTTATTTTCGCCGAACGAGCGCATATTTATCACCGGATTATTGGGATTGTTGTTGACATCAACCACTGGCGCAAAATTAAAATGTACGCCTATTTCGCGGCATTGTCGGGCAACTTCTACGCCAAAATCGTAAATCAGATTATTGTCCTGAATCGCGCCAAGCGTAAGTTGCTGAGGAAATTTTACAACGCTGTCCAAGCGCATTGCAACACCCCATTCGGCATCAATAGTTACAAGCAAAGGAATATTTACAAGCGATTGAAACCTGTTTAAAGTGTTGATACACATTGTCGGGCTACATTCGCCCCAAATAATTCCGCCTACCTGTTCGTTGCTTATAATATCCGATATTTTATTAAGATATTCGTCTCCGCGTTCGGGATAACAACTTATTACAAACAGTTGTGCAATTTGCTGACGAAGTGTCATCGTTTTTATTTTAGAATCAACCCATTGGCGTTTTGTTTGCTGCGCACTTGCACATACAAGGCTTGCTAAAAATACAGATGCAAAAAGCATGATTTTCACATTTTTCATTTATAAATTTTCAATTTTCGTACAAATATACGCAAATAAATTAACAGGCATACGTTATAATTTTTTTTGCCGTTTAGGAAACCAACCTTTTTTTACACGTTCTTCTTGCTGAATGGTTTCGCCTATGCCCCACAACGAAACAAATCCAAGTATGCTGAAAATTGACGACACAACAATATCGCCAATAAATAAAGATGCTGCAATTCCTGCAATTCCGATAAGTAAAAATACTATCCAGAATTTTTTTGTAAAATAATATTCGCCCTTAATACATATCCACTGCGATGCGTAAATAATGACAAACAATGCAAAACCTACTATAATGCCCGAAAACTGTAACTGTTCTATAATCATAATTTTATTTTTTTTATATTGGTATTTGGTATTTGGTATTTGGTCGTTAGTCGTTGGTATTTGGTCGTTAGTCGTTGGTCGTTGGTATTTAGTCGTTAGTATTTGGTCGTTGGTCGTAGGTATTTAGTCGTTATATCAATAAATTTTTACAATTAACTTCTCTAATTTCCGACTAAATACTAACAACCAAATACTAACGACCAAATACTAACGACTAAATACCAACGACCAAATACCAAATACCAAATACTAACGAACAAATACCAAATATCAACGACTAAATACCATTTCTCTCTCTTCTTCGCTGTTGTTGTTTATCAATTTCAAATACACTCCAAAAGCACGAAAAGCCGAAACATCCTAAAAATATCGACCACAAATTGCTAACTAAAAGCGATGCTGTTGCCGATATTATAAAAGCAACGGCAAAAATCCACTTCGATTTCTTTCCCAAATAATATTCGGCTTTCACAACCAAAGGATGAAACAAACCGATTATTAAAAACACTAAAAATCCAACTATTAATCCTGTAAAATAATACATTTT
>JAITOP010000312.1 GCA_031289895.1 Prevotellaceae bacterium | reverse complement strand
ACGGGCATTTATGGGGTCAATCTTCGATTTACTCATAAAAAGAATGGTGCTGAATAAACCAATTAGGCTATAAATCAATACATTAACTGGGGCGACTTAAACGCTTATACCAATAAATAGTAATAAATAGTAATAAATAGTAATAAATTATATGATTTTCTTTTAATTCTTAAGGGCATTAAGGGCTATAAAGCCCTTAATGGAAACTTGTCGGGCGTATGTAATATCTTTGTTGGAACTCGGCAAATATCCTAAAATTCTTTTTTTTTCATTATTCATTAATAAAAAATCCCTGAAAGAAGTATTATTTCTTTCAAGAATTACAACAAATTTTTCCGACTTTATTGTGGAAAAATTTCTTAAACTTTCTTGTGTATTTAACTGATTTTTATTATATTTCGCGCGCGCGCGTAAATAATTAGTGTGTAGGTGAGCTCATGTGTGTGTAACAATATTTTCCATATTACCAAACATTTCAGTCATAAAAAATGTTAAAACATTTTTATTTGCTGAATAACCAATGACTGATAGCGAGTTAGGTAACATGTGTTGAGTTAATTGTTAATTAAAGTCTATTAAAGTTCAAAATCGGGTGCAAAGGTAGATATAATTTTTGGATTGTGCAAATTTATTTTTTGGTGGTTAAAAAAAATAGAAGACTGCATTTTGTTGTAGTGTCTTAAATTGTCCAAATTAGTTATTTCCATAAGTACCAGTTTTGTAATAAAGGCATTCAATATACATTACATGGAACTTCTACACCCCCATATTATTTGAATATCAAAATAATAACTGACATTATTTGTGCCTTAGCAATGTCCTATAAAAAAAGACACACAAAGAAATGCTATTCGCCTTCTTTGCGTCTCTCTCTTTTTAATTTTGACAGTTATTTGACTGTCTGTTTGACAGTTGGAGTAGATTTTTGGAGAATGTTGTTATTCCACCGGGTTTATATCCAACAGTTCTATCCTAAAAATCAGCGTAGCACCGGGCGCAATGGCTCCACCTGCTCCTTGGTCGCCGTAGCCAAGTTCAGACGGAATATAGAATATAAATTCCGAACCGACAGGCATCAACTGAAGCCCTTCCGTCCAGCCACTAATCACCCCATTCAGAGGGAAAGAAATAGGTTCACCTCTCTGATAGGAGGAGTCAAACACACTGCCGTCAATGGTTTTACCTTCATAATTAACCTTAACCTTGTCGGTAGCAAGAGGTTTTGCCCCTGTTCCAAGCCGTACAACTTTGTACTGCAAGCCTGATAAAGTGGTTATTACGTCCTTTTCTACCTTGTTTTTTGTCAGAAATTCTTTCTGTTCATGTGATTTAACTTTCTGATTTTCCCCAAACAAACTGTCAAGTTGGGCAAAAGCAGCTCTCATTTTTGCTTCGTCAAAACGGTTTTTACCGTTGGTAGCTTCCGTTATGCCTTGTTTAAGCCAATCCCAATCAATTTCTATGCCTGTTTGTACGGCATTTTTTGAATAGGTGTCCCCAATTTGTGCGCCAAGAGCATAACTTATCTCTTGTAACATATTTTGAGGTTGTAATACTACACTTTCGGTGTTGGTTGTCTTGTCAACAACTTGTTCAGCCGCTTTGTTCGGCTTTTTTGCACAAAGTGCCGTTGCACAGCATATTGCCAGTGCAATAATAGATAACTTCTTCATTTTAAATTAATTTTTTTATGAATATGATTTTTTATTTTTTTACTTGAATTTATATTTGCAATCTACGTTCCTTTTTGTCAAATCAATCAGTTTTGACTTAATAAGTTGTTTTCTCAGTGGTGAAATTCTGTCGGTAAATACCAATCCTTCGATGTGGTCGTATTCGTGCTGAACAATTCTGGCAAAAAAGCCACTTACAGTTTCGATATGTTCTACAAAATTTTCATCTAAATACTTAATTTTGATAGTGTTATGGCGAGAAACTTTTTCGTTGATTTTCGGCAAACTGAGGCAACCCTCCTCTTTTTGAACAATCTCGCCCGAATGCTCCAAAATGATTGGATTAATCAGCACGGCGGTGTTTGTGTTTCTATCTTTCAATTCGGAATAGTCTTCTTTTACTGGGGAAACATCAATCACAATCACACGGACAGTCAACCCAACTTGCGGTGCCGCCAGCCCAATACCATCAGCATTCCGCATAGTTTCAAACATATCTTCTATCAATTCTTTCAATTTCGGATAATCTTTTCCAACAGGCTTAGCCACCTCTCTTAGAACAGGATTTCCATACAACACAACAGGCAATATCATTAGTTTTACTTATGAATTCAGTTTTTTTAATTATAGAACCAGGTATCAAGACTTTTAGCGTTATATCGCAATACCTTTTGTCTTGCTTAATTTTCCACGAACAAAAGATATTTCAAATATCAAAAATTCTAAAGCGCAAAGTTACAATAATTTTTTTGTTTATTAACAACAAAACTTGTATAGACTAATTTTTTTTTCGGATGAATAATGAAGTTAGAGAAGTTGGCATTGTTAATTTAGTATAGATATTTCATTATTTAATTTCATAAAAAGCAAATTTAGTGAAATTACTATCATATAATCAGCCTTACTGTAACATTTTGTTTTTCTCTTAAATCTTG
>JAITOP010000272.1 GCA_031289895.1 Prevotellaceae bacterium | reverse complement strand
ACAAAATAATTTACAAAATAATTTACAAAATAATTTTATGATAGAAATACGATATACCGACGAACTGAACGTTATTTTAGACCTAAGCAAAGAAGAGGCGATAAGATTGGGAAATGTGGCAATTGGAGTTGAACATTTATTTTTGGGAATTTTGCGGCACAAAAACAATGCTGCTGTTGATATTATTTCCTTTTTCGGAGCTGATTTGAAACAACTTAAATACGATATTGAAAACATTGTAAAAAACAATTTGCCTTTACAGTCGAATCAGAAAACAATATATCTTACCGAAGATGCCGACCGAGCGTTAAACCGTACTTTTCTTGAATCACATTCGATGTTACATGCCGGTAACGAGAACGCTGCGCATTTGTTAATTGCCATTTTCAACATTTCGCACAACAGCGTACATATTGAGTTATGCAAATTAAAAATCGACTCGAATATGATAAAATCCAAGCTGTACAACGACCCTATACCTAAATTCGGCTTGTTTGAGGATAACGGCGAAAAAAATAAATATGATAATTTTGATTTTCTCGACGACTTTTTTAAAGATAATACTACCCTTGATGATGATGACGACGATGATGATAAAGATGACGAAAATAAACCGCTGCAAACCAGCCTTTTCGACTCGTATTCCGATTCTTCCGATTCGCCTAAAACAGATAAAAGCAATACGCCGGTACTTGATAATTTCGGGTACGATTTAACCAAAGCCGCACGCGAAAACAAACTTGACCCAATCGTTGGACGAACAAAAGAAATAGAGCGTTTGGCGCAAATATTAAGTCGACGGAAAAAAAATAATCCTGTGCTTATAGGCGAACCCGGTGTTGGAAAATCGGCAATCGCCGAAGGTTTGGCAATACAAATAACAGAACGAAAAGTATCGCGGCTGCTGCAAAACAAACGGGTTATTCAGCTCGATTTGGCTTCGATTGTTGCAGGTACAAAATATCGCGGACAATTTGAAGAACGCTTAAAATCAATATTAAATGAAATAAAACGAGTAAATAATATCATTCTTTTTATTGATGAAATTCATACGCTTGTAGGCGCAGGAAGTCCCGCCGGAACACTTGATGCCGCAAATATGCTGAAACCCGCATTGGCACGCGGCGAAATACAATGTATAGGCGCAACCACTCTCGACGAATTTCGCACAAGCATCGAAAGCGACGGAGCGTTGGAACGCCGTTTTCAGAAAATAATCGTTGAACCTACAACTGTCGAAGAAACTATAAATATTTTGAGCAATATCAAGCCAAAATACGAACAGCATCATAAAGTTATATATACGCCTGAGGCAATTAAAGCCTGCGTTTTTCTTACACAGCGTTACGTCAGCGACAGATATTTGCCCGACAAAGCAATAGACGCACTCGACGAAGCAGGCGCAAGAGTGCATGTGGCAAATAATGTTGCTACACCTAAAAAAATCACCGATTTAGAAAAGAAAATAGAGGACATAAAAGCGAAACAAATAAATGCACCAACCGACGAAATCCAAAAATTGTACGACATCGAAGATAATCTACAGAAACAAATAAAGTCTGAAACAGAAGCGTGGGAAAAAGAAAACGACAAAAACAAACCTCTCGTTGACGAGCAGAAAGTTGCCGAAGTTGTATCGATGATGACAAACGTTCCGGTGCAAAAAATTGCGCAAAACGAAAGTCAGCAACTGATAAAAATGGCTGACGAACTGAAAGGCAAAGTGATAGGACAAGATGACGCAATTACAAAAATCACAAAAGCCATTCAGCGTAACCGCGCCGGACTGAAAGACCCCAATCGCCCGATAGGAACATTCATATTTTTAGGACCAACAGGCGTTGGAAAAACTCAACTTGCAAAAGTTATTGCTCAATATTTATTTGGCAGCGACGACAATCTTATTCGCGTAGATATGAGCGAGTATATGGAAAAATTTGCAGTGAGCCGTCTTATCGGTGCGCCTCCCGGATACGTAGGTTACGGCGAAGGCGGGCAACTTACCGAACTCGTGCGCCGCCGACCATATTCGGTTGTGCTTTTAGACGAAATTGAAAAAGCCCATCCCGATATTTTCAATCTGCTGCTGCAACTTCTCGACGAAGGAACGCTAACCGACAGCATAGGACGCAAAGTAGATTTTAAAAATACTATTGTGATAATGACATCCAACATCGGAAGCCGACAGGTAAAAGAATTGGGACACGGAATAGGATTTTCGGCACTCACAAACAAATTGCAGACACTCGACGAAAACACCAAAAGCATCATAAAAAAATCGCTTGAACAAACATTCGCCCCCGAATTTCTGAATCGAATTGACGATGCCATAATGTTTAACATGCTGACAATAGAAAATATTCATGCAATAATTGATATAGAACTTAAACAACTGTTTAAACGCATTTTAGATTTAGGATACGAAATAAAACTCACCAAAAAAGCCAAAACCTTTATAGCCGAGCAAGGCTACGACGTACAATTAGGCGCACGCCCCTTAAAACGCGCCATACAACACTATCTCGAAGACAACATAGCCGAAGCAATAATACGCGAAAATCCCAAATCGGGCAGCACAATTAACGTAGATTTAAATAAAGAAAAGAATGATGTGGTGGTGAAAATTTTGGTGAAAGAGGTTGGAAAAAAGAAAAAATGATATGACATTAATAAATTAACTATGATAAAAAAACTTAAACAGTCATTAAATGCTGCTTTTCTAAAACAAAAAACAGATAGAAGTGAGATAGAGTTATTTAAAAAAGAATTTATTTCTTTACTTGATAAAATCAATGTAAAAGAATCAGAGGAATTTCACAAAAATATTATAACCGAATTTCTGAACTCGGTTTATTACAAAGACAAGCACTATATCAATACCAAAGGATATGCCGATTTGGTTATCCATAATGGCAAAGATGCACAATCGCCTGTCGGAGTGCTTATTGAGGTGAAAAGCCCTGTAAATAAAACTGAAATGGTTAGTAAAGATAATTTGAATGTAAAATCTTTTCAGGAATTGGTGTTATATTATTTGAAAGAAAGAAAAACAGAGAAAAATTTTGAACTTCGCTACCTCATTATTACCAATATTTATGAGTGGTTTGTGTTTGATGCACATGATTTTGAAAAACTGTTTTACCAAAACAACAAATTGCTAAAACATTTCGATGAATTTAAAGCAGAAAAACTATCAGGGAAAAATACAGATTTCTTTTACAAGGAAATTGCATCGCCGGAAATAGAAAAAATCCAATCCGAAATCACTTATACTCATTTTGATATTCGCGATTACGACAATATTTTGCGCAATGCAGATAAAGAAGATGATAAAAAACTGATAGCCTTATACAAATTTCTTTCACCTGTTCATTTGCTGAAACTATCTTTTGCAAACGATGCCAACGAACTAAACAAAGAATTTTATGCAGAATTGTTGTATATTCTTGGATTGGAAGAAGTGAAACGAGGAACGCAAAAATTTATTGAACGTAAAAGAGAAGGCGAGAGAGATAGCGCTTCAATTATTGAAAATGCAATAGAACGACTTGATATAAAAAACAAATTGAATAATATTCCAAATGTGGGACATTATGGAAATAACAAAGAAGAGCAATTATTTCATCTGGCGTTGAATTTATCTATTACATGGATTAATCGTGTGCTGTTTTTGAAACTGCTTGAATCACAAATTATAAAATACAATAAGAATAATAAAGATTTTGCATTCATATCTGCCGAAAAATTAATTGATTACGATGATTTGGATAGCCTGTTTTTTTCGGTATTAGCTCGTAAAATAAACGACAGAACACATGAATTAAAAGAAAAATATAAACACGTACCTTACTTGAATAGTTCGTTGTTTGAAATAACTGATATTGAAGATAAAACAATTTGCATAGATAGTCTTCAAGATAGCGTAAAGATAAAATTATATTCAAAATCAATACTTAAAAATAAAAAAGAAAATCAGATAAACGAATCGCTACGTCCGCTGGAATATTTGCTGCGTTTTCTTGATGCATACGATTTTAGCAGCGAAGGTTCGGAAGATATTTTGGAAGAAAACAAACCGCTAATATCAGCTTCGGTATTAGGACTTATTTTTGAAAAGATAAACGGTTACAAAGACGGTTCGTTTTTCACGCCGAGTTTTATCACAATGTATATGTGTAACGAAACAATTTCGCAAGTTATTATTAGAAAATTTAATGAAACAAAAAATTGGAATTGTCAATCAATAATTGAACTTCATAATAAAATTGATGATATCACGGAGGCAAACAAAATATTTAATTCTGTCCGCATTTGCGACCCGGCGGTTGGTTCGGGGCATTTTCTCGTTTCGGCTCTTAACGAAATGATTGCATTAAAATCGGAGTTGGGTATTTTAGTTGACGAAACAGGCAAAAGATTGAAAGGATACAATATTACAATCGAACATGACGAACTGAATATCAGGGATGAAAACGGAGAAATATTTCAATACAATTCGCGCAATGACGAAAGTTCACGAGTGCAGAAAACTCTTTTTTGCGAAAAACAAACGATAATCGAAAATTGTTTATTTGGCGTTGATATAAACCATAACTCTGTGAAAATCTGCCAACTCCGCTTATGGATAGAATTGTTGAAACATACATATTACAAAAAAGGCACAAACGACTTGGAAACATTGCCTAATATTGATATAAATATCAAATGTGGTAATTCGCTGATTAGCAGATTTGATATTCTTGATAATAATTCAAAACTTCCAAATATTACCAAACAAAAATTGACACTTGCAACACGACAATATAAAGAACAGGTAATTATTTATAAAATAACAGATGACAAAGCAGTTAAAAAGCAAACAGAAAAAAGAATATCAGAAATAAAAGAAACATTTAGCCAGATTGCAAACCCTTATGATGAAGATTATAAAAAATTAAAACAGGCAGAAGCTAAATTGAGTGAACAATTTATAGATTTTGATTTAGCTTACAAAGAAATATGGCAAAAAAAGATAGAGCAACAAAACAAAGAAACAAAAGAATTGCGTGAAAAATATGAACAAAAATTAAAAACAATATATGCCAATGCTTTTGAATGGCGATTTGAGTTTCCAGAAGTGCTGAATGAAGATGGCGATTTTGTTGGGTTTGATGCAATTATTGGAAATCCGCCGTATATTTCAACCAAAGATATAAATGCAATTGATAAAAAAGCCTTAGAAACTGAGTACGGGTTTGCCGATGATACTTATAATCATTTTTTCTTTCAAGGAATAAAATTATTAAAAGACAATGGATTATTAAATTATATTACGCCAAAAACATATTGGACAACTCAAACAAAAAGAAATTTACGAAATATTTTACTATCAAAAAAAATCAATTATATTTTTGATGTTGCCGACCCTTTTGAAGAAGCCATGGTGGATACTTGCATTACCTCTGTGAAAAACACAGAAACAAAAGATAATCAAATTCGTTTTCTTGATGGAAGTAAAGATTTGACAAATCCGCAAGAATATGTCATATCACAAAATATTTATTTGAATACTCAAAATTCGGTAATTTTCAAACCAACAATAGAAAATTTGAAAATTTATGAACTCTACGGACAAAAAGTAAAGGAACTCTACAATACATGGTGGGATAAAATCAAGACAAGCAGAGATATAGAGAAGAACAGCAAGGTTTTAGAAGAATATCGAAATAATTTAAAGCCCGGAGATGTTGCTTTGTTAGGTTGTTTGACAGAAGGCGGACAAGGTTTGGCAACCGCCAATAATGGAAAATACATTGCGGTTCGTAAATCAACAAAATGGGCGAAAAATATCATTGAATCACGCCCCAAAAAATTAGCGGAAGCTATCAGTAAGCATAAAATAAAAATTGATATCTTTGAAAATTTCACCAATATTACAGACTATTTGAGAAACTTAAACGAAAAAGAAATCGCTATTTTATTTGATGAACTGAAAGAAAAATATGGACGAGATATATTTGGACAAGGTTATTTATATCGTTTAATCGAAGATGAAGAAATTGCAGATGTAGATACACTTACCGAAGATGAAAAAACAAATGGTATCCCCGAAACAAAAAACTATTATGTTCCTTATGATAAAGGAGATAAAGATGGAAATCGGTGGTATCTTGAAACACCATTTGCTATTGCATGGACGCAAAAAAACGTCGGGTTTCTTAAAGCAGACTCAAATGCGAGGTATCAGGGTTATACGTTCTATTTTAAGGAGGGGTTTTGTTGGTCAGCGGTCAATGGAACAAGAAGTTCCAATGAACTGAAATTCAGATTCAAACAAAAAAGCATTACTGATGTTCAGGGCATGTCATTACATTGCGTTGCGAACTGTGTATCTTCCAAATATATAACTTGTTTGTGTAATGCAGACTTTATAAGCAGATATACAGAATCTTATGTAAATTCCACTGTTATCTTCCAAATTAATGATGCACGACAAATTCCTGTTATAATCCCAACGAAAGAACAATTAAGAGAATTTGAAAAACTATTTGACTTTGCTTTTAAAATAAAGAAAAATCAATTATCAAATCAAACAGCCGAAAAAGAGGAAGAAAAGATACTTTTGGAAATTCAAAAGAAATTAGACACGATGATAAGAAAATTATATGGAATTTAAACTCTATATAATTCATTTACAGTTAAATCTAATTCTTTCTGGATACTATCTAACAATATTTCTGCTTCTTGTTCTGAAATCAAGTTTTTTGATTCATTTTCTCTGATTATTATTGCTTTATCAAAAATATTTTTGATACTTTGCAATTGTTCAATTGTAGGAATTAATATTGGAATCAGT
>JAITOP010000264.1 GCA_031289895.1 Prevotellaceae bacterium | reverse complement strand
TTTTCGGCATCTTCTTCGTTGCCTAAAATAATATCGCAGCAATCAACCAATGCGGGCATGATTTCGGATGCTTTTTTGCCATATTTCCAAAGATTTTTACGATAATTCAAATCGCATGAAACCGTTATGCCCATTTCGTTTGCCGTTTTTACAGCCTCCAAACAAACATCTGCTGCGCCTTGCGAAATAGCGGGTGTAATTCCTGTCCAATGAAACCATTGTGCATCTTTAAAAACTTCCCGCCAATTAATCATTCCCGATTGTATTTCGGCAATTGACGAGTTTGCACGGTCGTAAATAACTTTTGACGGACGCGCTACCGCTCCCGTTTCAAGATAATAAATTCCTACGCGATTTCCGCCTTTAATAATATGTCGAGTTCCTACGTTGTATTTGCGCAATTCGGCTATACACCATTCTGCAACTGCATTTTCGGGCAGGCGTGTAATAAAATCAACAGAAATTCCGTAATTAGCCAACGATACGGCTACATTTGCCTCGCCGCCTCCAAATGTTGATATTAAATGATTGGATTGAATAAACCGGAGATAATCGGGAGTTGCCAATCTAAGCATTATTTCACCAAATGTAACTACTTTTTTCATTGTTATTAATTAAAAATTAAAAAATTTATTTGCATTGTTATACGATATATCTTCAACCATTTTGCCTAAAAACGGCAGTTCCGAAGATGGTAATAGTCCCTGTTCCACATCATTACCTAAAATATTACATAATATTCTGCGAAAATATTCGTGTCGCGGATACGATATAAAACTGCGCGAATCTGTCAACATTCCTACAAATCGGCTCAATAACCCCAGAACCGACAAAGTGTTTAGCTGCGATTCTATTCCGTTTTTTTGGTCTAAAAACCACCATCCCGAACCAAATTGTATTTTACCTGCAACCGAACCATCCTGAAAATTGCCTGCCATAGCCGCAAGCATTGAATTGTCGCTCGGATTAAGATTATACAATATTGTTTTTGCAAGTTTATTTTCTTTATCCAAACGGTCTAAAAATCCTGATAACGATTTGGCGGTATTGCCGTCTCCAATTGAATCAAATCCTGTATCTGCTCCTATTTGTTCAAAAAATCTGGTATTGTTATTTCGCAATGCGCCATAGTGAAATTGCTGTGTCCAAGCCTTTTCCCAATCCATTTTTGCGCCTTCTGCAAGAACTGCAGATTTGAATTTGCTTATCTCATCTACTGTAAGATTTGCTCCGCCATACACTTTATTAAAGATATTTTCTATTTCCGAAAAGGTATAATCGTCTGCATAAAATACGTCAAGCCCATGGTCGGATAATTTGCAGCCGACAGATGCAAAAAAATCGTGTCGCAATTTTAAAGCTTGCAATAAATCGGAATATTTACTTATGGAAACACCCGACACATCTGATAATTTTTCGATATAAGCACGAAAATCGTGAGAATTTTCTACAGCCATCGCTTTGTCGGGACGCCAGGTAGGCAATACTTTTACAGAAAAACCTTCGTTTTTCAAGGCTATGTGATGTTCTAATGTATCAACAGGGTCGTCGGTGGTACAAACTACTTGTACGTTGTATTTTAGCATTAATCCACGCGCTGTATATTCGGGTAATTGCAGTTTGGCGGTACATTCATCGTAAATTTCTTTGGCAGTTTCGGGTTTAAGCAATTTGTTTACGCCAAAACCTGTTTTAAGTTCCAGATGTGTCCAGTGATACAAGGGATTACGCATTGTGTAAGGTACTGTTTCCGCCCATTTTTCAAATTTTTCCCAATCGGATGTATCTTTTCCTGTAATAAATTTTTCGGCTACACCATTTGCACGCATAGCACGCCATTTGTAATGGTCGCCTTCGAGCCAAAGTTGTCCGAGATTATCAAATTTGCGGTTTTGCTCAATTTGTTTAGTATCCAAATGGCAATGATAATCAATTATAGGTTGATTTTTTGCATGTTCATGATAAAGTTGTTGCGCCGTTTCTGTTTGCAGAACAAAATTATCATCCATAAATGTTTTCATACTCGCTGTATATTACAATGTTATATTTCAAATTTATATAATTTTATAAAAATCATTTGTTTACCAAATCGCTTATAACCTTGCGATAAGCATTTGCACCCGTCTGTATTCGTTTATCGGCATCGGGCAGCGATGTTCCATATACGGCAAAAGGTGTTTTCCAAATCATACCCGAATGATTTGCCGTAACTTGGTATGGACGAAACAGTTCGTCGATAGTAAACTGATTTCGTCCGCCTGCGCGGTATGCTTCGTATTCAGAACCTACTGTTGCAACAACCATTAGTTTTTTGCCTTTTACTCCCGGATTTGCCTGTATTGAGCCAAAAATTTCGTCGCACCATTTTTTGAGTAAATACGGCGAACTTGCCCAATACAACGGAAATTGAAAAACAATATTTCGCGCTTCGGCAAATGCATCTTTATACGTTTCGGCAACAAAAGGCTCGTCGTACATATTTATTATTTTCACATAAGGAAAATCTTTAACGGCATTAATCAAGGCTGCATTTGCTTTTGACGTTTTAATATCGGGATGTACAAGTAAGATTAGCACGTCTTTACGGTCATTTATATTTTCGGGGTCGAACACTATCAACGCTTCGCCGTTTTCCATAAACATGGCATTACCGTTGCGCCAATTTGTATATGGCTGTGCGCCTGTAATATCGCCTGCCGAAATTTTTTCTGAAAGATTTTTCATTTCAACGATATAACTCACTCCAAATGCGTGTTTTACACTTGGATAATGTCCGCAGTAGATTTTTGTAATATTTTGTTCCTGCATTATTTTTTCCATGCGCACACACGATTCGTGATAAATTTTCATAGAAAGATGCGGACGCAACTGCAACCAAACGTGTCCCGAACCAAAAGCATCGCCGGTATAAACGGCATTGATAGTTTTATCAAGCAAAACCACCGAACCGGAAGTGTGTCCGGGCATTAAAAGCGTTTCTATTTTACGTCCGCCGCCCAAATCAAAAACATCGCCTTCATTCAGCCATTTATATTTTCCTGTGAATTTTTTGTTGAGTTCAAGTGCAGTATCAGCCGGATTCATATATACTTCGTTGAAATACTGAATGTTTCCCGAATGGTCGCCGTGATTATGAGTTAATATCACATCAAAAGGTTTTGACGTAATTTTACGCACTATTTTATCAAGACTATCGCATTTTGTGCCTGTATCAATCAACAACGCACGTTTTGCGCCTTCAACAATGTACATAGTTGTTTTGTCGAAAGTTTCCATTACATACACGCCTTTGTCGAGTTTGCTGACGGTTACTTCATCGTTTTTAAATACTTCCTGTCCAAACGTTTCCAAGCAAAACATTAGAAATAATATAGTGATAAAAATATTTTTCATTATCAATAATTCTTAATTCTTAATTTTTAATTCTTAATTATACTAAACTCCACTGAACGAACTAAATCCTCCGTCAACAGGCATTACTATACCAGTTACAAAACTTGCTGCCTGACTGCATAAAAATTGTACAGCTCCGTTAAGTTCAGAGATGTCGCCAAAACGGTTCATTGGTGTTTTGGCAAGAACTTTAATGCTGCGTTCGGTTAGCGAGCCGTCGGGATTAATCAGCACTGCACGATTTTGGTCGCCAATGAAAAAGCCCGGAGCAATAGCGTTTACACGTACTCCATCACCGTATTTCAAAGCCAGTTCCATTGCAAGCCATTGCGTAAAATTGCTGATTCCTGTTTTTGCTACTGAATATCCGGGAACCCGTGTAATTGCGCCGTAAGCAGCCATCGACGATACATTTACGATAGACCCGCTTTTTTGCTCTGCCATTACTTTACCAAAAACCAGCGAAGGATATACCGTTCCGTTAAGATTCAGATTAGTAACTTTTTCCCAATCCGACAATTTCATATCAAAAACAGGTTGTTCGGGAGCTAATGTTGCCCCCGGCATATTGCCGCCTGCGATATTCAGCAAAATGTCAATTCGTCCCCAACGGGCTATTACATCTTTTGCTACATTTTCAAGACTTTCAATATCAAGCACATTGCCTACAATGCCTATTGCTTCGCCTCCCAATGCCAATAATTCTTCAACACGCACATCCAATTGTTCCTGACGGATATCAAGCGCAACAACCTTCGCGCCTTGTGTTATAAAATGTTTTGCGATATTTCCTCCAAGCACTCCGCCGGCTCCGGTAATTATCGCTACTTTTCCGGATATACTAAATAATTCGTTCATAAATATTTTTTTATTTTAATTTAAATTATCAATTTCTTTTACTGCTGCTACAACACCCATTACTTGTGCAAAAGCATACATTCGTCCAAGAAAAGAATATCCCGGATTGTATGTTTTATTAACATCGTCAAGCATCAGCCGCCCATGGTCGATACGCATTGGCAGGGATGGATTTTCGCGTTCAAAAATACGTACAAGTTCTATCACATTACCGCGTCCTTCGAGGTGCGAGGCTTCGAGAACATATCCGTCTGCGCTGACTTCGGTGCTTCGCAGATGTACAAAATGTGTGCGTTTTGCAAATCGTTTCGCTAAGTCAATCACATCGTTATGCAACCCTGAACTTAACGAGCCGGCGCAGAATGTTAATCCGTTGTGAGGATTATCAACCGCTTTCAAAAACCAATCAATATCTTCGGCAGAGGTAACAATGCGCGGTAATCCCAAAACCGAAAAAGGCGGGTCGTCGGGATGTACGCAAAGATTAACTCCGTATTCTTCGGCGACAGGAATTACCTGTTCAAGAAAATATTTCAGATTTTCGCGCAATTGGTTTTTATCAATGCCATCATATAAAGCAAGTAATTGTTTAAATATTTCAACAGGATTTTTATCGCCTTCGCGTATATTTCCGCTTACAAAGCCCTGTGTTTTCACAATGATAGTGTCTATCAATTCATCTTTTTCGGCAGCGGTGATTGTTTTATCCAAATCGTACACTTGTTTCATTATTTCGGTTGGATAATCTTTTTCCGCATCTTTTCGTTTTAAGATAAAACAATCGAAATAAGCAAATTTTACAGGATTGAAAAACAACGAATATGTGCCGTCATCATTACGTTTATTGAGGTCGGTACGTATCCAGTCGATGACAGGCATAAAGTTGTAGCAAACTGTTTTCACTCCTGCTTTACCCAAATTTGCCAAACTGATTTTGTAGTTTTCTATCAGTTCAGGGCGATTTTCTCCGCCGTATTTTATTGCTTCCGAAACGGGCAAACTTTCTACTACCGACCAGCGCAAACCATATTTTTCAATATAATTTTTCAAAT